>NZ_JBYCKU010000039.1:0-36784 GCF_057473545.1 Acidithiobacillus sp. TH-A67 | reverse complement strand
ACCCCACCGTAGATCGTCCTGGAAAGTAATCCATACCCAGGAGAACCGGACATCTCTATCTTGCCCAACACCGGACATTTCTAATGTGCTTTGACATATCAATAACCCCACGTGGACGCCCACCAACATCCTGCGAGAGGCTGAAGAAACCGGGGGTCCTCTTCCTCCTGCCGAGTTGCCCGAGCATCCAAACGCAGGCGTTTGCACACCCCTGGCGTTTACAGACTCCTTTCCGCATGCGCAGTGATCCAGTACGATAAGGCTGAGAACAAAGGGAGTGCAAAAAGTGAAAAAGTGGGTGTATCTCGCCGTCATTCTGGTGGTATTGGTCCTGGCTGTCCTACCCATGTTTTTTCGCGAGGGTCCCTATGGCGGGAAAGATCAGGCATGGTATGCGCATCACCCCGATGAGACGGCCAAGGAGCTGGCTTGGTGTCAGTCACACGAAACCCAAGGGAAGGCCACATCCTGTCAGTATGCGCGAAACGCCGCCATTGCCGGTATGAGCGGCGACTGAGGGACGATCCCAGGACATCGCTGACGCCAAATCAGCGCAAGGCTCCTCCATGCGTCGGTCGGAAAGCAGCCAAAGGGGGCAAATAGCAGATAAAACCCAATGGCGAGTAACCGCATGCCCTCATCATGGTGACCAAAAGCGCCATGGGCGCGCCAACGACCACGATGGCTTGTTATCAAATTTCGATGATGGTATCGCTGTAGTGCGCTACTAGCGGATCATGGGTCATCAGCCGCATAGGCTCGACAAGCGCCTGCGCGACCAGGATGCGGTCAAATGGGTCGGCGTGATGCGACGGCAGTTCTTCGGCGGCTGTTGCGTGCTCGGGCTCGATAGGTAGAAAGCGGTAGCCGGATTCTTGGAAATAGCGCAGCGCGTCCCGGCTGGACACGGGGATGTCTTTGCGGCCGAGGCTGTGTTTGATCGCGATTTCCCAAACCGTCGCGGCGCTGATCCAGACCGAAGACCTTGGCGACTCAATCAGTTCGCGTGCCCTCTTCTGCAGCTTGGGGCTGTCGGTGATGGCCCAGAGGGCGACATGGGTATCGAGGAGGAGGTTCAAGATCGACCGCCCAGGAATAGGAACTCGATTTCTTCATTATGGGCATCGATACTATCGGGCACCTCAAACTTACCCTTGGCGACACCGATGCGCTTACCGGCCTGGACGGAATCCACAGGCACCAACTTGGCAGCCGGGCGGCCATTGCGGGCAATGATGATCTCGCGCTCCTTGCCCTGTTCGATAGCTTCCACGAGGCGGGATAGCGATGACTTGGCTTGCAACATGTTGAAAGATTGCATCATGTCCTCCGAATCACACAAATTTAGTCTAGCCTGGCCAGCATCGGCAGTCCAGTTCGTGCAGGCGAATCACTCCCACTCGATGGTGGCTGGCGGCTTGGAGCTAACATCGTAGGTGACGCGATTGATGCCGCGCACCTCATTGATGATGCGCGAGGACACCTTCTTGAGCAGAGCGTAGGGTAGTTCGGCCCAGTCGGCGGTCATGAAGTCGCTGGTCTGCACGGCGCGCAGAGCTACCACGTAGTCGTAGGTGCGACCATCGCCCATCACACCAACGCTTTTTACCGGCAGGAAGACAGCAAAGGCCTGACTGGTGAGGTCATACCAGCTTTCGCCACTTTCGGGGTCAATGGTGGCCCGTAGTTCTTCGATGAAGATGGCGTCAGCGCGACGCAGCAGATCGGCGTATTCTTTTTTGACTTCACCAAGGATACGTACTCCCAGGCCGGGGCCGGGGAAGGGGTGGCGATAGACCATTTCCCGCGGCAGGCCAAGGACCACGCCGAGCTCCCGGACCTCATCCTTGAACAGCTCGCGCAAGGGTTCGAGCAGTTGCAACCCGAGTTGCTCCGGCAGACCGCCAACATTATGGTGGCTCTTGATGGTGACGGCCTTCTTGCTCTTGGCGCCTCCCGATTCGATGACATCGGGGTAGATCGTCCCCTGCGCCAGAAAGCGGACGCCACGATGGCCGGGACGGGCGGCCTTGAGTTTCTCGGCCTCGGCCTTGAAGACATCGACAAAGAGACGGCCAATGATCTTGCGCTTCTGTTCCGGGTCGGCAACGCCGGCGAGTTCGCGCAGAAAGAGCTCGCTGGCATCCACCCGTATTACCTTGGCGTGCAGCTTGCCCGCGAACATTTCCATGACCATGTCCGCTTCGTTTAAACGCAGCAGCCCGTGATCGACGAAGACGCAGGTGAGCTGGTCGCCGATGGCGCGGTGGATCAGGGCGGCGGCCACGCTGGAATCGACACCACCAGACAGGCCGAGGATGACCTCTTCCGCGCCGACCTGCTCGCGGATCCGCGTCACGGCCTCGGCCACATAGTCGCCCATCACCCAATCACCGGAGCAACCGCAAATTTGGTGCACAAAGCGACGCAGCAGCGCCCTACCCTGCAGCGTATGGGTGACTTCGGGGTGAAACTGTACCCCATAATAGCCGCGCTCCTCATCGGCCATTCCGGCGATAGGGCAACTGGCAGTGCTGGCCATCAGCCTGAATCCCGGCGGCAGCGCCGTGACTTGATCGCCGTGACTCATCCAGACCTTGAGCATGCCGTAGCCTTCCACTGTCTGAAAGTCCTCAATGCCTTGCAAGAGCCGGGTGTGGCCGCGGGCGCGAACCTCGGCATAGCCGAACTCCTGATGGTCCGCCCAGCTGACCGTGCCACCCAGCTGCGCCGCCATGGTCTGCATGCCATAGCAGATACCCAGCACCGGCACCCCGATCTCCCAGACCGCCTGCGGGGCACGCAATTCGTGGTCTTCGTAGGTGCTGCCATGACTTCCGGAGAGGATGATGCCCTTGGGCGCAAAGTCACGCACAAAGTCGTCACTGACATCGCAGGGATGGATTTCGCAATAGACATGCACCTCGCGCACGCGCCGGGCGATGAGCTGGGTGACCTGGGAACCAAAGTCCAGGATCAGAATACGTTCTTCACTCATGGAGGCGATCACTCCACCCGGTAGTTGGGAGCTTCTTTGGTGATGTGCACGTCGTGGACATGGCTTTCGCGCACGCCGGCCTGGGTGATCTTGATGAATTTCGCATCGCGCGCGAGCTGTGCCAGATCGGCGGCACCGAGATAGCCCATGCTGGAGCGCAATCCGCCCAGAAGCTGGTGGATGACCTGGGCCGCGGGCCCTTTGTAGGGCACCCGTCCCTCGACGCCCTCAGGCACCAGCTTGGGGGCCTCGGGACTGCTGGTATCCTGAAAATAGCGATCGGCCGAGCCCTGCTGCATGGCACCCAGGGAGCCCATACCGCGATAAGCCTTGAAGCTGCGCCCCTGATAGAGTTCGATCTCGCCTGGGGCCTCATCGGTACCGGCCAGTAGGCCGCCGACCATGACCGTGTGCGCACCCGCCGCCAAGGCCTTGGCGAAATCGCCAGAGAAGCGCACGCCACCATCGGCCACCAAGGGTACGTCGGTGCCCGCCAGGGCTTCCGCGACATTACTGATGGCCGTCACCTGCGGCACGCCCACCCCGGCCACCATGCGCGTGGTGCAGATGGAGCCCGGGCCGATGCCGACCTTGACACCGTCCGCGCCGGCATCGACCAAGGCCTTCGCGGCCTCCGCCGTGGCGATGTTGCCGCCAATGACCTCGACCGTCGGGAAATGTTTTTTCACCCAGGCGACCCGGTCGAGTACGCCCTGGCTGTGGCCATGGGCAGTATCGACAATGATCAGATCCACCCCGGCCTCGACCAGACGCTCGACGCGCTCGTCAGTGCCAGCGCCAACCCCCACCGCCGCCCCCACCAGTAGGCGCCCCAGACTGTCGCGACAGGCATTGGGATGGGCGGTGGCCTTGCTGATATCCTTGACAGTGATCAGCCCACGCAGCTCAAAGCGGTCATTGACCACGAGGATCTTTTCGATGCGATGTTTGTGCAGAAGGTCCTTGGTGGTGTCGAGACTGCTGCCCTCGGCTACCGTCACCAGGCGCTCGCGCGGGGTCATGACACGCTGACCGGCGCCTCCATGCGCGTCTCAAAGCGCAGATCGCGGTTGGTGACGATTCCTTCCAAACGGCCGTCCTCGCCAACGACCGGAACACCAGAGATACCGTGTCCGGCCATCAACAGCAAAACCTCGCGGATCGTGGCACTGGGACCGGTAACGATGGGGTCTTTGATGACACCTGCCTCGAACTTCTTCACCCGGCGGACCTGCGCCGCCTGCGCCTCAGGGCTCATGTTTTTGTGAATGATGCCAATGCCACCCTCCTGTGCCATGCAGATGGCCATCGCCGCCTCGGTGACGGTATCCATGGCAGCAGACAGCAGAGGGATGTTGATCTGCAGATTGCGACTCAGGCGGGTGCGGGTCTGAACATCGCGTGGCAGCACGGTCGAATGGGCGGGAACGAGCAAAACGTCGTCAAAAGTCAGGGCTTCGCCAATCAGTTGCATCGGAGCTCCTCAAAATAAAAAAGGGCCAGGCATCGCTGCACACCCAGCCCCGTCAGGCATACGCAATGATAGCTGCGGGGCGAAAAAAATGCCAATTTGCGCACCCCCGCTTCCCGCCGCTGCTCATCATTTCGAATATTGCCGATTTTTCGTATACACTGTGCGCGCTATTTGCCGGAGGGCTGGAATCACACTTTGGTCTCCCTGAAAAACTTCATTGCGGCACAGTTAGCCGAAGACGCCGTGCCGCCGCCCGCTGCCGTCGCGCAGACGCCATCTTTGCCCGCCGGGGCGCAGGTCATTGCGCGAGAGAAACACAACATCTCCCGCCGCCAGATCAGTGATGCCGCCTTGCAGGTTTTGAATGGCTTGCATCGCGCTGGCTATCAGGCCTATTTGGTGGGTGGCAGCGTGCGCGACCTGCTGCTTGGCCGCGAGCCCAAAGATTTCGATGTCTGTACCGACGCCCGGCCAGAGGAAGTGCGCAAACTCTTTCGCCGCAATGCCCGCCTTATCGGTCGGCGCTTCATCCTCGTACACGTACAATTTGGCCGGGAGATCATCGAGGTAGCCACCTTCCGCGGTGGTGACAGCGACGCGCAAACAGTGAGCGCCAGTGGGCGGATTCTCGCCGACAATGTCTACGGTACTCTGGAAGAAGACGCGCAGCGCCGCGACTTCACTGCCAACGCCTTGTATTACAACATCGCTGACCGCAGCATCATCGATTTCTGGGGGGCCTGGGCCGATATCGAGGCCCAGCGGTTGCGTATGATCGGCGAAGCAGCGCAGCGCTTCCACGAAGATCCGGTGCGCATGCTCCGGGCGGCGCGATTTGCCGCCAAACTCGGGTTTCAACTCGATCCCGCCATCGAGTCTGCCATACCCGCCTGCCGCGAGCTGCTACGCGAGGTACCCCCAGCCCGCCTGTATGAAGAAACCGGCAAGCTGTTTCTTGCCGGCTTTGCCCAACAAAGCCTGGCAGTCTTGCAGCGCTATGGGCTCTTCGCCGCCCTCTTTCCCCAACTCGCGGAACTGCTGGAGCGCGCTGAGGAAGGGGTTGCCCGCGAACTGATCCAACTCTCTCTGCGCAACACCGATGCACGGATAGCTGCCGGCAAATCCGTGCATCCCGCATTTCTCTTTGCCGCGATGCTCTGGCCAGTGCTGGTGGCGGAACAAGAGCGACTGATGCAGGAGGACAAGCCTGAGGTAGTGGCCATGCAGCAGGCGGCCAGTGCGGTGCTGGAAGAAAATCGCGGACAGATTGCCATTCCGCGCCGCTTTACCTTGACGATCCGAGAAATCTGGGACCTGCAAGCACGTTTTCATCGTCGCGGCGGACGGCGGCCTTATGCCCTGCTCGCCCATGCGCGTTTCCGCGCGGCCTTCGACTTTTTGCAGCTTCGTTGCGAGGCCGGTGCCGATCTTGGTGCTCTGGCGCAGTGGTGGCAGCAATTTCAGGATGCCGACAGCGAGGGCCGCAAAGAGCTCATCGAAGCGGCTCGCCAGGAGGACCGAGACAGCGAATCTCCGCTCGGTCCCCTGCCCGCCGGCGAGGCCAAGCGCGGCAAACGGCGGCGACGGCGGCGACGGAATCCCAAACAGGCATCGGAACCCGTAGCCGCACCAGAAGGCGAATAGGTTCCGCGCAGTGGTCCTCGACAGCGACCACGGAGAACTTCCGCAACGCATCCAGACTTTCTGGCCAGCTGCCCGCTTGCAGCAGCTTCGCTTTCTGGGCGCACAGGCCCAAGCCCTTGGCTCCCGGCTTTATCTGGTCGGCGGCGGCGTCCGTGATCTTTTCCTTGCCCGCGCAAGCCAGGACTGGGATCTTGCCATAGACGGACGTCTCGAACCGCTTCTTGAGATATTACAGGATCTGGGTTTCCAGTTGGACAAGCGTTCGCAGTTCGGTACTGCTAGCCTCACAAGTCCCGAGGGACTGCGCTGGGATCTGGCCCGTTGTCGCGGAGAGCGTTACCCCCAGCCTGCCGCCTTGCCCGAGGTTTTCCCCGCCGACATCCATACTGATCTGCAGCGCCGCGATTTTCGTTGCAATGCCATCGCCCTGCAGCTCGCCCCGGACGCTTTTGCCGAGATCCTCGACCCGTTTCACGGACGCGAGGATCTCGGCAGCGGCACCCTGGAGGTACTGCATTCCCAATCGTTTCAAAACGATCCTACACGGATCCTGCGCGGACTGCGTTTTGCCCGACGCTTCGGCTTTTCTCTGGGTCCGCAGGCCCGCCAGCAACTGCGCGAGGTGCTGGAAGCCAATGGCTTTGCCCATCTGAGTGGTACCCGACTGTTCCGCGAACTATCCCTACTGCTGCAGCTTCCTGATCTGCCCGGTAACCTGCAAACGTTTTGCAACTGGGGACTTGGCCCACTCTTACCGCCATTGGCATCCGCGCCAGTCGAGATCTGGTCAGCAGTACAACGGCTCGAACAGTCCCTCGCTGCATACCAACAGCAATTTCAGGACAGCATCGATCGGCCAGCAACGGTCCTCCTTCTATTCGCTTACTACACTCCGCAGGAACTGCGCACGCAGCATTGGCAACATTGGCAGTGGACTCCGGATAGGGCTTGGCTGCACGACCTTGCCGCTTTACCCGCGCGACTACCAGGGCCTACGCCGGCAATGCAGGCGCACTACTGGCAGAGCTGGACGCCGGCAGGTATCCTGTGCGCTTTGGCCCTTCAGGAGGACCCGGAGCTGAGCCGCTCGGCTTGGCACTATCTGCAGGTACAGCGCTGGCAAAAGGTGCCGGTAGATGGTCGGGACCTCCAGAACTGGGGCATCCCGGCCGGCCCACAACTCGGCGATCTGCTTGCACGTTTGCAAGATGCGACCTGGAACGGAGCCTTTGAAGATAAGGATGGAGCCCTGCGTTGGCTGAAAAAAGAAAATTTGCTGCCGTGATCACCTGGGTAGGGATTGGCAGCAACCTGCAAGACCCTCGCGTGCAGGTGGCGCGGGCGCGGGCGGCCTTGGCGGCGCTACCGCAATCGCGTTTGGACTGGGTTTCGCAAGACTACCTTTCGGAGCCCATCGGCGGGGTCGCGCAACCTCCCTTCGTCAACGCCGTGGCACGTCTGGAAACCTTTTTATCGCCAAAGGATCTGCTCCAGGCTCTGCACAGCATCGAAGAGCAGGCCGGACGGCAGCGCACGCTGGAACTGGTCTGGGGCCCGCGGGTGCTGGATCTCGACCTCCTTCTCTATGGTGATCTGCACAGCGAGGAGCCTAGTCTGCGCTTGCCGCATCCGCAAATTGCCCACCGTGCTTTCGTATTGCAGCCCATGGCGGATTACGATCCAGGCCTGATAGTCCCCGGCCTTGGCACCATCGCGCAACTGCTACCGGCGGTCGCCGACCAGCGCCTGGCGCCGTTGCCTCCCGTGGCGCAGTCCGACAATGCGGAAATCCGACGCTCATGCTAATCGTTGTCGAAGGCCCCATGGGGGTCGGGAAAACCAGTCTCACGCAGCTATTGGCCAGATATTTTGGCGCAGAAACATGTCTGGAGATGCCGGGAGACAATCCCTTCCTGGCCGAGCTCTATGCCGATGGCCGCCACGCCCTGGCAACGGAACTGCATTTCTTGCTGCAGCGCTGTGCCCAGTGGCAGGCATTGCCAGACGGCCTGTGTTTCAGCGACCACGGCCCGGACAAGGATTTGTTGTTCACCACGCAGACCCTGTCACCAGCGGAGCGCGATCTCTATCTGCAGATTCGTGCCCGACTGTTACCCCAGCCACCCCAGGTGGATCTGATGATATTCCTCGATGCGCCGCTGGAGGTCCTCTATTCGCGCGTGCGAGCGCGCGGTGATCAATGGGATGCGGCCATGCAACGCGAATACCTGGCCGGAGTCCAGGCACGCTATGCGGATTTTTTTGCCGGATATTCGGGTGCTGTCCTCGATCTGCGCGGCGAGAACATGGACTTCGTCGCACACAAAAAGGATGCTAAAATCTTGACCGATTTAGTCGGAAATAAACTACACGAGTTGGGGTGGCGGAGTTGAGCAAACGAATCGATACCTGGATCGCGGCCAAGGAGCGCGGAGAAAAACGCGTCTTAGTGACGGCTTACGATCATCCCTTCGCCAAGCTGGCAGAAGAGGCCGGCGTCGATGGCGTCCTGGTTGGCGATTCCCTGGGGATGGTCGTCCAAGGTCATCGCGACACCTTGCTAGTGACACTGGAACAGATGGCCTACCACACCGAAATGGTGGCGCGCGCCTGTCAGCGCAGTCTGGTCTTTGCCGACCTCCCTTTGGGCAGCTACGAGGAAAGCCCGGCGCAGTGCTGGCGCTCCGCTAGCACCCTGCTGCGCGCTGGGGCCGAGGTGATCAAGTGGGAAGGCGGACTCGAATTCCGTGAGCATCTGGAATTTTGTGCGGCGCGCGGACTGAACGTCTGCATACACCTCGGCCTAACCCCACAGCGCCTGCGCCAGTGGGGCGGCTTTCAGCGCCAGGCAACGACGCCCGAGGCGGCAGAACGCCTGGAGCAGGAGGCCGTGACGCTGGCGCAATCCGGCGCCCGTTTCTTGCTGCTGGAAGCGGTTCCCGCCGAGCTTGCCGCGCGCATCTCGGCGCAGAGCCCCATCCCCGTCATCGGCATTGGTGCCGGGCCGGATACCGATGCCCAGGTTCTCGTCCTGCATGACGTACTCGGCTTCGGCAAGGCCCCTCCCTTTGCTCGCGCCTTTGTCGATGGTGCGGCCCTGCTGCGCGCCGGCCTCGGCGATTATGTGCAGGCGGTGCGCGAGCTATCCTTTCCTGCCAAAGCGGGTAAACGCTGATGCCCATTCTGCGCAATACCGACAGCCTGCGAAATTGGCGACAGCAGCAGCGTGGCAGTCTGGCGCTGGTCCCCACCATGGGCCATCTCCATGCCGGACACCTCGCGCTGCTGCGCCTTGCCCAGGCGCGGGCCGAGCAGGTACTGGTGAGCATCTACGTCAATCCCTTGCAGTTTGGCCCCGGAGAGGACTTTGCAAGCTATCCGCGCACTCTGGAGAGTGACCTGCAGCAACTGGCAGAGCGCGGCTGCACGACCGTCTTCGTACCCAGCGACGAGGACCTCTATCCCCGAGGCGCTGCCGAACAAACACAGGTCGTCCCGCCCGAGCGGCTCAGCAATATCCTTTGCGGTGCGCAACGGCCCGGACATTTCACCGGCGTGGCCACCATCGTCCTCAAATTGCTGCACCTGGCCCAGCCAGACATCCTGGTCTTGGGGGAAAAGGATTACCAGCAATACCGCATCGTCGGGCAGATGCTCGACGACCTGAATCTTCCCGTCCAACTCCTTTGTGGACCGACCCAGCGCGATGGCGACGGCCTGGCCCGGAGTTCCCGCAACAGCCGCCTGACATCCGAACAGCGCATCCTGGCGCCACGCCTCGCGACCGAACTGCGACAGCTCTGCCAGCTTCCTGTGGGTAGCCCAGTACAGGCCCCGGCTCAGGACGCCAGAGAGCGTCTGCAGGCGGCGGGCTTTGCCGTGGACTATCTGGAACTGCGGGACAGTGAAAGTCTGGAACCCGTGAGCGAGATCCAGCCCGGGGCGCGCTGGCTGGCTGCTGCCCGTCTGGGCGATGTGCGACTCATCGACAACATGGTGATTCCGTGAGCGAACGACGCGAAATTCCCTACAACTACACCTCCTTTTCCGACCGCGAGATCGTTTGTCGATTCCTTGGGGACGAGGCCTGGGAGACCTTGGAAACGCTGCGCGGGCAGCGGGTCACCGGGCGTTCGGCGCGGATGCTCTTCGAGGTACTGGGCGATCTCTGGGTGGTGGCGCGCAACCCCTATCTGCAAGAGGATCTTTCTTCCGATCCCAAGCGGCGCCGTGCCCTCTGGCAGGCCCTGGAGCACCGCCTGGACGAGATTGCCCAGCGCGCCGAGGGCAATGCTCTGGTTTTGCAGCTTCTCGATCGCTGCCGCGTCGCCAAGCAACGTTTCATCGCGAACTTCGATGCCGAGCGCGAGCTGCGCAAACGGGCGGCGCAGGCATTGGCCAAGGTCAGCCCCAAAGATCATGTGGACTTCAGCCCCTATGCCCGGGTAGCGCACGTCACCGATGCCTCGGATTGGCGCGTCGAGCTGCCGCTAGTGGTCCTCTACCCGGCAACGGAAGCAGAGCTGGCCCAGCAAGTGCGCGTCTGTCGTGAGCTGCAGCTGGCCATCATCCCGCGCGGCGGCGGTACCGGCTATACCGGTGGGGCGATCCCCCTGACACCGCGCAGCGCCGTCATCAATACCGAAAAACTGGACTCCCTGTCGCCGATACAGGAAGTCGCTCTGCCCGACTGCGATGCCCTGGTGCCCGTCGTCGAAGCCGGTGCCGGAGTAGTCACCAAGGCGGTTGCCGACCTGGCCGAAAGCGCCGGGCTGGTCTTTGCCGTCGACCCCACATCTCTCGATGCCTCCACCATCGGCGGCAACATCGCCATGAATGCGGGCGGCAAAAAGGCGGTACTCTGGGGCACCACCCTGGATAACCTGGCCTCCTGGCGCATGGTCATGCCCGATGCCCGCTGGCTGGAGGTCGAACGCCTGGATCACAACCTGGGCAAGATCCACGACCAGGAGCAGGTGCGCTTTCGCATCACCCGCTACGAGGCGGATGGCAAAACCCCCATAGGCGCACCCGAGATCCTCGAACTCCCCGGTAGCAGTTTTCGCAAGGCCGGATTGGGCAAAGATGTCACCGACAAGACCCTGGGGGGCTTGCCGGGCATTCAGAAGGAAGGTTGCGACGGCATCATCACCTCGGGACGCTTCATTCTGCATCGCATGCCCAAGCACCTGCGCACGGTCTGTTTGGAGTTTTACGGCAAGGACCTGGAACCGGCGGTCGCTGCCATCGTCGAGCTCAAGAACTATGTGGAAGGTCGGCCGGATATGCTACTGACCGGGCTGGAGCACCTCGACGAGCGTTACATCAAGGCGGTCAAGTACAGCAACAAGGCGCCGCGGCGCGAGCGCCCGCGCATGTTGCTGCTGGCCGACATTGCCAGCGACGATGCCGACGCCGTCGGAGCTTGTGCCTCGGCGTTGGTGCGCTTGGCCAATGCCCGCGGCGCCGAAGGCTTCATCGCCACCACCCCCGAGTCGCGACGCCGCTTCTGGGCCGACCGCAGCCGTACCGCAGCGATTGCTGCGCATACCAACGCCTTCAAGATCAATGAAGATGTCGTCATTCCCCTCGATCGGCTGGGCGAATATACCCGCGCCGTCGAGCGCCTCAATATCGAACAGTCGATTGCCAATAAACTGCGCATCATCGACGCCTTGCAAGGCTACCTGCAGGGAGAGATGCCGGAACTGCGGCGGGTGAAGGATTTTGAGGACAGCGCCGAGGAGCGCGCCATCGTAGCGGGCAAACGAGAAGCGGCGCTTGCCCTCCTACAGGAAGTCCACGGTCGCTGGGAGCATTATCTTGCCCATCTTGACCAGCCCACCGAGGAGTTACTCCCCAGCGTACCCGCGGAGGAGCAAGGGCGGATCGATCCCCAGCAGAGCCTCTTGCAGTTGCTCTTGCGGCGTGACCTGCGCATCAGTTACCGCGAGGACATCGGCAAGCCCCTGGAAGAGCTCTTCGCGGGGGAGCGCTTCACTGGGGTGCTGGGCGAGATCCGGCGCATCCACGAGAGGGTCCGGCGTACGCGCATCTTTGTCGCTCTGCACATGCACGCTGGCGACGGCAACATCCACACCAACATCCCCGTGCTCTCTTCCGACCGCGAGATGCTGCAGGAGGCCGACCGGGTCGTCGACCGCATCATGGAGATTGCCAAGGAACTGGGCGGTGTCATCTCCGGTGAGCATGGCATCGGCATCACCAAGATGCGCTGGCTGGAGCCGGAAAAGGTGGCAGCCTTTCAGCAATACAAGGCGCAGGTCGATCCGCATGGCGTCTTTAATCCGGGTAAACTGCTGCCCGGTTCGGGACTGGAAAGCGCCTATACCCCGTCACTGCAACTGGTGGAGCAGGAGGCGCTGATTCTCGAGGCGAGCGAGCTCGACAGCCTCAACCGCGAGATCAAGGACTGCCTGCGTTGCGGTAAGTGCAAACCGGTCTGTATGACCCATGTGCCACGCGCCAATCTGCTCTATTCGCCACGCAACAAGATCCTGGCGACAGGGCTTTTGATCGAGGCCTTCCTCTACGAAGAGCAGACCCGGCGCGGGGTATCGCAGCAGCATTTTCAGGCCCTGGAAGATGTTGCCGACCATTGCACCACCTGCCACAAGTGCATGACCCCCTGTCCGGTGGACATCGATTTTGGCGAAGTCTCGGTGCACATTCGCAATCTTCTGCGCGCGCGCGGCGAAAAGACCTTCAGCGCCGGTACCCGGCTGGCCATGAGCTATCTCAACGCCAGTGACCCGCAGACCGTGCACTTCCTGCGCCGTGGCGTGTTGCAGCCCGCCTACCAGGCGCAGGCCCTGGCGCACCGCATCGTCCGGCCCCTGCTACCCAAGGGTGAGGCGCCGGCCACCACGGGCAAGGCCGATATCCGCGCCGAGGTCATTCACTTCTTGCGCAAGCCGCTGCCGACTGACATGGGGGCGCAGACCATGCGCCAGATTCTCGGTATCGTCGACCACGAAACAGTGCCCATTTTGCGCGATCCACAGACTGCCCCGGACAGCGAGGCCGTATTCTACTTTCCCGGCTGTGGCAGTGAACGCCTGTTCAGCCAGATTGGTCTGGCCACCCTCGCCATGCTCTATCGCGTGGGGGTACAGACGGTGCTGCCCCCCGGCTATCTTTGCTGCGGCTACCCGCAGACCGCTGCCGGTCAGGAAGACAAGGGGCAGGAAATCTCGGTGCGCAATCAGGTGCTCTTTCACCGCGTGGCCAACACCCTCAACTATCTGGATATCAAGACCGTCATCCTGTCCTGCGGCACCTGCATGGATCAGTTGCTCAAGTACCAGTTTGAGCAGATCTTTCCCGGCTGCCGGCTGCTTGACATCCATGAGTTTCTTATGGAGAAGGGCGTGCGCATGGAAGGCGTTTCCGGCGTGCAGTATCTCTACCATGACCCTTGTCATAGTCCGATGAAGACGCACAAGCCGCTGACCGTGGCGGAGACCCTGCTCGGCCAGCCGGTGCGCGGCTCCGAGCGCTGCTGCGGCGAGGCCGGCACCCTGGCCAGCAGTCGTCCGGATATCGCGACGCAACTGCGCGCGCGCAAGGAAGAAGTCCTGCACCAGGACATCCAAGCCCTCACCGGCGCGCCCAAGGCGCAGGGTGGCAACGTCAAGTTGCTGACTTCCTGCCCAGCCTGTCAGCAGGGTCTGGAACGCTACCGCCTGGATACCGGCCTCGAGACCGATTACATCGTCGTTGAACTCGCCAAGGCACAGATGGGGGTCGATTGGGCGCGACAATTTGCCGAGGCCGCCCGCAATGGCGGCATTGAACGGGTCTTACTGTAGGGATGACGCACGCGTTTACCCGAGCCGACCTGCGCATCCAAGTCCTTTCCGCCATCGCCGCCTCCGCTGACGTGACGGCATTCCTGCGCTTTCACGACGTCTTTACCTCGGCCATGACCGGCAATCTCGCCCTCCTCGGTCTGGCCCTGGGGCAAGGACAACTCGCCCTGGCCACCCACTCCCTCCTGGCCCTCATCGGTTTCATCATTGGCGCCGTAGCCGCCAGCGCTTTGGGAGCAACGGCTCTCGGTCGCGGTGAACGCATCCTCTTTCTGGAGCTGCTGGGCCTGGGGATCTTTGCCGCGGGCTGGTGGCTCTGGGGCTTTCCCGCTGGCGGCGGGCCGCTGGCAATGATGATTCTTGGTTCCGCGGTGGCCATGGGTACGCAAAGCGTTCTCGCACGCCGAGTCAACGTGGCCGGCGTTCCCTCGGTAGTGTTCACAAACACCCTGACCAGCATCCTGATCAGCCTTACCGAGGCCCTGCAAAAGCGGGAAAAACCCGGCTGGGTGACGATGCAGCAGCTCGCCGCCCTGCTCGCCTACGCAGGCGGCGCGGTTTTCATCGCGGCGCTGCTCTGGCTGAGCCCAGTGCTGGCGGTCAATCTGCCCTGGGTGGCTTTGCTCGGGGTGTGGTTTTTGGGACGGCATGAAGCAGCCGCATGAAGACCGTGCCGTGCCGATCCCTCTCGACGGCATACTCGACCTGCACCAGTTTCGCCCAGCAGAAGTCAACGATCTGGTCCGCGAGTATCTGCGCGCCTGTCGCGCCGCCGGGATCCTGCGAGTCCGCATCATCCATGGCAAAGGCAAGGGCGTTCTGCGCCGGCGGGTGCATGCCATCCTGAGCCGCGAAACAGCGGTACGGGCCTTCGGCCTTGCCCAGGACCGCAGTAGCTGGGGGGCCACCTGGGTCGATCTCTACCCCGCCGACGCCATTCCGCCCGCCAAGGCCGCCCCGAATGTCGAGGATGCAGTCAGCAAGCCGCCATTCTGGTATCGTATGCTGCAGTCGATTTTTCTCAAAAAGTAATCTATGGAAGAAGAAGGTGTCACCAAGTTTCAACTCCATTGGCAGGCGGGCAACGGTCCCGCCCCGGAGTTTATCCACGAACTGGAGCGCTGGCGCACCCGTCTGCGCGCCATCGGCGGCATTGGCGCAGACCCCAGGCGCTATGGGGGCATTGGTTTTGGCAACTTGAGCCGGCGCTGCACTGAAGGCTTCTGGATTACCGGCACACAAACCGGGGAGCTCGCCAGCCTCAGTCCACAGCACTACAGTCTCGTCGAACGCTGGGATATTGATGCCAATACCGTCTGGGCACGCGGACCAGTGGCGCCCTCCTCCGAGTCCATGAGCCACGCGGCACTCTATGATCTGCGGCCAGACATCCACTGGGCATTTCACGCGCACCTGCCCGAACTGTGGAGGCGTGCGGCAGAACTGGACCTGCCGCGCACCCCAGCCGATGTAGAGTACGGTACGCCCGCTATGGCCGCAGCAGTTCGAGAGATCGCCAGCCAAGCCAGATTGCCGGTGCTGCTCAGCATGACCGGCCATGAAGATGGCATTCTGGTGGCGGGCCAGCGGGCCGACGATTGCGGCGAGGCTTTGCTGCGCGCCATCGCCCGCGCCAGCTGAAGGGCGTTATTCCTGAATCACTTCCAGCGCTCCGGCCTCGAGCAGCGCTGCCTCGGCAATGGCCGCCGCCCGGGGATCAAAACCGCCATAGATGGCCGCGATGGCCGGCTTCTCTGCAAACTCCGCCGCTTCCATGTGCGGACTTTCACTCAGCAGCAGTTGCAACGCCGACTGCAGTTCCATCGGCGCATCCTGCAATTCGGCAAGCTGCTCGCGAACTTTGCTCAGGGTCAGCTGCATCGCATTGGCACTGGGAAACAACACTTTAAGAAGAAACACGGATCCTCCAGGAGCGGGAAATGTTCTTGCCCATGATACGCGCGATGCTTGCGCTCAATCCAGAATTACGGGGCAATCCGTTTCAGGGTTTCATTCTGCATTCCCCGGCGGCGCCATTTTGCGTACACTGGACACTTCGGAGGTGTGGCAGAGCGGTTGATTGCACCGGTCTTGAAAACCGGCAGGGGTTCACGCCCCTCGTGAGTTCGAATCTCACCGCCTCCGCCACTACTCAACATCTCAGTTTTCGGCCGAGGATCAGCAGATCTCTTGTCTCGCCGTCGAGCCGAGCGACTTCCGGCAGGCTCCCCCATTCGGTAAACGCAAACTTCTTGAATAGCCGCACACTCGCCTGATTTTCAGCGAAGATGAATCCAAGCAATGTGGAAATGCCCAGTGCCGGGGCAGCATGGATCGCGTGTTCCATCAGGATGCTGGCCTGCCCTTTTCCTCGCTCCTCCTCCCGAACATAGATGGCAACCTCCACAGTAGCAGCATAGGCCGGGCGTCCGTAAAAATCGGATAGGCTTAGCCAGGCAGCGATTCCGGTATCACTCTGCAGTACCCAAATCGGACGTCGATTGGGGTCATGGGCCTGAAACCAGGGGATTCGACTCGCAACCGTTACCGGGTCGGTGTCGGCCGTAACAATGCGAGATGCAATAGTGGAGTTATAGATGGCAACGATCTCCGGCAAGTCCTCCAGAGTCGCCAAGCGCAGCCAACTTTCCATCACTTCCTAGCGCTTCCCGGCCGGCACACGCGCAGGGTCTGAAATTGCCGATGTTGTAGTCGTCTGTTTTCCATTCTGCTCTTCTTCCGTAATCGGTTGGCGAAAATCCATGCAGTCGCCGTTTCAGTCTTACGCCCAGCTTATTGCAGGCAGCTTCGCTATCCAAGCAGATCATTCAGCTTATAGCTGGTGCTACGTCCACCCGCGTCCGATTTACATAGAGACCACGCGTCAGCAAGTCGTTGGTATCGCGCAGCGCCGTATCTGGTGAACACTTGGCGGTAGCCGCCCATTTGCTGCTGGTGAGCTTGCCCTCGAAACCGTCAAGCAATTGGTTCAGCAACTTCGCCTGTCGCTCGTTCAAGGGCGTGGCTGCCCAACGCTGCCAGAACCGTGCCTTGGTCAGCACGGCGTTCAGCGTGTGCTGGGCCTGATCGACAGCAGCAAAGGTTAGAGGCGTCATCGCCGATATCTGTGTTTCAATATCTCACTGGTTGGAACGAGGCGCGGATGGCATCTGGCTGGGAAGGTCAGGGAAAGACTGAAAGCGGTCATTTGCTATCTTCGTGGAAGTCACAGACGCTGCGCAGCTTTATCGCGCAGCATCCCGATGGACCAAAGGCTTGGGCATCGCCTGCTTTTCACACCAAGTCGTGCCTCCCTCTATACGGCATCAATCAGCCAGTGGCTCAATCTAGGGGAAACGCATAGGTCAGCAGGACTTCGTTCTCTTGGATTCCGGTCGTAGAAATCGCCATTAGATAGATGGGCTATTTTCAGCCCTACCCGGGCGCCATTATCTAGTTGGTAGGCAAGGCCCAGTTCTATATTCTTGCTCTTACCCTGGCGATAGCCGCTGAGTGCCGCCAGGGGGATTAGTATCCAGCGGGGGGTCAATGCGATGTCGGAATAAAGACCGCCGTAGCCATCGATGCCGCCATCGCTATTGGCCAGAAGACCCCAAGCGAAGCCGATACCATAAAGCTTGTCGCTCGTCTGATATTCTACATTAATAGCCGCCGGGGGTGGTTGTGTCCAAATGAATCTACGGCCCCCACCATATTGAATACACCAGTTCCGACACTCAAATACGGAGCGCTATTACCCATGATCTGTATGGCCGGAGCTGCCGGAGCCAATGCTAGCAAAAAGATGAACGATCCCCATCGTGCCATCGTCCGGCGCAGGGAATGAAGTGCGTGTCGCATGGGATCCTCCTTTTCCGGAAAACGGTGACGACCCATTCACTGATTATCCGCAGGAGGAGGGCTGCGGGACTGCGGGCGCCGTTTCTATCCTTTGCCCGTTTCTATCCTTTGCGTGGCTGCTATCAACTATGTCATGGCGGTTTCAAGTTTGAAGCGCAACATGTCGTCCCGTACTTCACTGGGTGTGGCGGATCCCACTGTCAAGACTTGACCTTCGCCCGCCGCAAGATCGCGATCACATCCTCGTCGGTAACCTCATCGAAGTCAGTGTAAAAGGATCCAACTGTGTAAAAAGGATCGGGCGTTTCCAGTACAATTACTTCATCAGACAGGGTCGCCAATTGCGCGGCGACCTCTGCCGGTGCCACGCCTATGGCGGCTACGAGGCTAAGGGGCCGCCGTTCGCGGAGAAAACGCAAGGCCGCACTGAGAGTGGCGCCAGTGGCCACGTCGTCATCCACGACGATCACCAGCCGATCCGCCGGATCAAACCAGGATTACATCGAGATCCCCTTCCACGGCATCGGCAATGATCCGCCCCATAGGCACCGCTCCTCTGGGAATGGCGAGCACGAGTGGCTTTCCCCCTCGATAAGGGGCTAGGCGCAAAGCCAACTGCAGCGCTGCTTCTTCACGGTTTGCGAAGGGCATTATTCCTCCTCGTCAGCGCTGCAAAGTGAGCCAGATGCACCCCCGCCCGGCGGTTGCCCCAGTTGCCCGGCTCGGCCTCGAACACGCCGGCGCATGGCGTGCCGCACTGGCGGCAGTGGCCGCTCGCATCCAGGTTCCATGCGGTGATCGCATAACCGTCACGCCCGATCAGTAGCTGCCCGCAATGGTGGCAGTAGGTGGCCTGCCCCTCGGGATCGCGGATATTGCCGGTAAAGACATACTGCATCCCCGCCTTCATGGCGATTTGGCGAGCCCGTCTGAGGGTTGTGGGCGGCGTCGGCGGGCGGTCGAGCATGCGGTAGTCGGGATGGAAGGCGGAAAAGTGCCAGGGCACGTCCGGCCCAAGCTCCTGCACCATCCACTCCGCCATCGCGGTCAGCTCCTCGTCCGAATCGTTCAGGCCGGGGATGAGCAGGGTGGTGACCTCCAGCCACACATCGGTTTCATGCCTGATGTACTTGAGGGTGTCGAGTACGGGTTCGAGGTGCGCGCCGGTATGTCGCTTGTAGGTCTCCTCACTGAACGACTTGAGGTCCACGTTGGCAGCATCCATCCAGGCGTAGAACTCGGCGCGCGGTTCGGGGCAGACGTAGCCTGCGGTCACCGCCACGTTCTTCAGCCCGCGCCCGCGGCAGGCGCGGGCCACGTCGATGGCGTACTCATGGAAGATCACCGGGTCGTTGTAAGTATAGGCCACACTACGGCAGCCGCTGCGCAACGCCGCCTCGGCGATGGTCTCGGGGCTAGCCTGGTCGAGCAGGCGGTCGGTCTCGCGGGACTTGCTGATGTCCCAATTCTGACAGTAGCCGCAGGCCAGGTTGCAGCCCGCCGTGCCGAACGACAGCACTGACGTGCCGGGCAGGAAATGGGCCAGCGGCTTCTTCTCGATCGGGTCGATGACGAAGCCGCTGGAGCGCCCATAGGTGGTGAGGACGATCTGGTCCTCGACCCGCGCGCGTACGAAACACAGCCCGCGTTGGCCCACGTGGAGCTTGCAGTAGCGCGGACAAAGGTCGCACTGGATACGACCGTCGTCGAGCGCATGCCAGTACTTGGTTGATACCACGTCGGGATCGGCAAGGGAAATGTTTTCGGCTTCTCGGCTCATGGCGACCCCTAAAAATGATCAAAATATGGCTACTATATGATCTCAAGGTCCCATCATTTCAATGGCTTTAAAAGCGGCTATACTGGCCCGATATTGGTAAGAGTGCCCTTCGAAGAGGTATCGACCATGTCTCATATTCGACCACCTGCCGTGGCCGGACGTTTCTACCCGGCCCGTATCACCGAGCTGCGGCATCAACTCGATGCCTTTATTCCATCCATTGATGTTTCCAAACAACCTCATCCCAAGGTCCTGATCGCCCCGCATGCCGGATATATCTATTCCGGAGCGGTGGCCGGCAAGGCCTATGCGCACTTGAGCGGCTTGCGCGGCCAAATCTCCCGTGTGGTGCTGCTCGGTCCAGCCCATTACGTCCGCCTGCGCGGTTTGGCCGTACCGGAGGCCGATACCTTTGCCACGCCGCTCGGCACAGTGCCGGTGAACCAGGATGCGCTGCAGGCCATTGCCAATCTGCCGCAGGTGATCCAGTCGGACATTCCGCACGAACCGGAACATTCTCTCGAGGTACATCTGCCCTTTCTGCAGCGTATGCTGGGTGATTTCAGCGTAGTGCCGCTGCTGGTTGGGGACGCCACCTATGCAGAGGTAGCCGAGGTACTCGAGCGCCTCTGGGGCGGGCCGGAGACCTTGATCGTCATCAGCACTGACCTCAGCCACTATCTCGATTATGCCACGGCGCGCCGTCTGGATAAGCGGACCGCCGAGGTCATCGAGGCGCTGCAACCCGAGGCCATCCACTACGAGCAGGCCTGCGGGCGTATACCCTTGGGAGGACTGCTGGAACTCGCCCGCAAGCGGCACATGCGCATCGAGCGCCTGGACCTGCGCAACTCGGGTGACACCGCCGGACCGCGGGATCAGGTGGTAGGCTATGGCGCCTGGGCGCTGTACGAGGATACGGCATGAGTACACATCCTCTGATTGAACTGGCCCGCCGCTCCATCGCCTATGGGCTCGAACATGGTCGCCCGCTGCCGGTGCGGGTGGAGGATTATCCAAAGGAATGGCAAGTCGATCGTGCGAGCTTCGTGACTCTCAACAAGCAGGGTGGATTGCGTGGCTGCATCGGCCATCTACAGGCGGTCCAGCCACTGGTGGTGGATGTGGCCGAAAACGCCTTCAACGCAGCCTTCCGCGACCTGCGTTTTCCACCGGTAGAGCGTTTTGAGCTGGACCAGCTCGACATCCACATTTCCCTTCTCAGCATGCCCGAGCCCCTGGCCGTGCAATCCGAAGCCGAACTACTGCAAAGCCTCGAGCCCAGCAAAGACGGCCTGATCATCGAGGCGCAGGGCCACCGGGCCACGTTTTTACCCTCAGTTTGGAAACAACTGCCCAAGCCGGAAGATTTTCTCCTGCACCTCAAACGCAAGGCGGGCCTCCCGGAGCATGGATGGCAGGAGGGGATGCGCGCCTGGCGGTATCGTGTAGAGGAAATTGATTCAGAATCTCTTCAATATGGCAACCATATTGGGTCGATGAATTTTTCCACTTCACGCTAGGCTAGGCCGTTCATATTTCCTGAATCCGTGAGTGTGCTGCTCGAAATCTATGCCAACACTTTTTTTATTGAAATAATGCGCTCTGGCTCAGCTCATCCAATGGGTGTGCATGGAACCGATGAAATCCATCCTCGAAAAAAGTGGTAGTCCGCTGATACAAAATTGAAACCGTCTGTAACGCTACCTTCATTGGATTTATCGTAAAACATAATATAATAATTTTCTTACATTACATTGGAAATGTGCGCCCTGATTTCGGCTTGCACAAGTCGAATTCTACGCTATACTGAAAACCGCGAGTAAGTAAATGTAGAGCTGGCCGTTTCGCTCCGGACGACTAGTCAGACCTGTATAAGTATCAATAAGGAGGCATAATGGGCACTGTAGAAAAATCGCAACAGGTTGCAAATAAGCAATTCCGGTCCGCTCCTTATCATCTTTCTGCAAGTGTTGCTCTTGATTTCCTGACATCATCTGGTCGTTACCAAAAGATCATAATTCCCGCTTCTATTTTTGATCAACTATGCGTACACCTCGGAAATGCACACAAGGTTAAACAATGGATTGGTGCCCGATGTGCGGAGGTGGAGACCCTTTCTTTGCTATGTGTCGAGCAATATTTGAATATCATGCTCAGGGATAAACTCGGTGTGGTCCGGCATAGTGAACAAACTCCAAGAATCACCGTATCCACTTGGCAACCTGTTCATTATTGTTCTACAGATCAACACCAGGAAATGGACTAGGTTGTTTAGCCGGGGATGGCAACAGATAGCGCGATGGCTATAGCTTGATAAAGAAATGGCCTATTTGTGGCCTTTGCCACCTATGGAGCCAACAATTCCCAGAGGGCATGTGGAGGAAGGATTCAGCTACGAATGGCGACGCCACGGCTGGTAGTGGGGGTATCCATAGATGGTGTGGCTGGCCTATGGGGGCAAAGAGAGGGAAATAACTATGAAATCTCATATCGAAGTCTATCCAGTAGTACAAGGACAGGGTCAAGCATGGCGTTTTCGTATCTGCCGAACCTCTGCAGTGAACTATAGTCCGTTTCATTACAATAGTAAGGATGAGGCGATCAATGCAGCTCGAGCGCAGCCGGCAAACGCTCAACTGCCGGTTATAGAAATTACCACGCCGCCTTTGCCATAACCTGGCAGAGCGTCGGACTTGACTTGGAGCTACGGAAAAGCTGGCCAGAGGACTTTCACTGGTAGAAGCGCTACGTCATCTGGTTACTGTACGCGAAGGGCGTATTCACCGCCATCAAGCTTTACCAACATTACAATCACGTTTTGCAAATGGCCAGAAATGGCATTGCTAGGAGGTGCACATGGGAACGATACTGGCTCTTATTTTTCTCGCTGCGGTGATATTCGTCGGCTATAGGGCTTCCAAAAAGCCAAAAAAACGGGATGAGGACTGGGAATAGTAAAGTTTTGTGCGGTGGATGCCCGAGCGAGCCGGATGCGCGTTCGGGATTAGCCCCGTCAGTGCCTTGCGCTCCCGGGCCGGCGCACGCGCAGGGTCTGAAATTGCCGGTACAGGACGCGCCCCTGCCCACCCTGCGGGTGGCGGCTTACGTGGCGCAGTTCGGTCCAGTCCACTTCCGCGCTCAAGGCCTGCGAATCGCTATGCTGCAACGCGATTTCGGCGGCGGCGCGCAATATCTCGGGAGGAACGACCTGCTGGGGATGAGAGCGGCGGATCAGCACATGACTGCCCTGCAGATCCTGCACGTGCAGCCACAGATCCTGCGGTCGTCCCAATCGAAATGTCAGGTATTCGTTAGCGCGCGCGTTTTTCCCCCAGAGGATGGTAAAGCCCTCCACCAGCCGCTCTTCGATGCCTTGCAAACGCGTTTGCGGGCGCTGCTTTTTGCCGGGAGTGGATACGCTGGGCGGGGCAGAGAGCCGACTGGGCAAGGCGGCCAGTGCCTGTTCCACCGCGGCAATCTCTGCGCGGATGCGCTGCTCTGCGCGCTGCGCCCGCTGTGCACGCCGGAGGAGGTCCCGCGCGTGGTCGTGGAGGGATTTTCCCGCAGGGATATCCAGCCCTATCTGGCCGACGCCATCGGGACGGTACTCGGGCACCTGCAACACGCCGCCCGGGTGTACGCGATCGGGCAAGGTGAAGAGCGCCGTCGCCTGGCGACGATCCTCCGTCGGCGTGCTCTGCCAGCGCAGCAGATCGGCCTGCAGCCGCTGCAGACGACGCTGTAAGCGCCGCTCCTCCCGCTGCCGCGCCTGTTCTACGGTCGCGGCTTCCGGTGCGCGACTGGCAGCCTGTGGCTCCTGCCAATGCGTGGCCGCACGGACCGGCAGGGCGACTGCCAAGGGCTCAACAGCAAGGGGATAGGATTCCTGCCCGCGCGACTGCCACCAGTCGGCACAAACTGGACCGTGCAGGACGCAATCGATCCGCGCCGGGGTATCGCCACCGCTCAGAGCCTCGCGGCGGGCCGGATGCAGCAAAAAAACGGGATTTTCAATCGCGTCCCAGCGCGACGTTGCGGCAGGCGGCTGGTACCTGGCTTGCGGCAGAATCCGACCTGCCCCCTGATCGAGAGAATCCCAGCGCGAAGACCAGTGGATCTGATCCTTTTCGTCCAGCAAGAGCAACGCACCCTTGCCACCAAAACACTCGGCCAGCAGCTGCCAATGGCGTTCTTGCCGATCGAGACCGGTATGACGGAACTGCAGTCTCAATATACGGTCGGCCCAGGGGACTTCGATGGCAAGCAGACGGAAACCGGCAAGCTTTTGTCCCAACAGGGCCGCCGAACCCGCGGGCTTGGGGACCGCGGACGCCGCCTCGCTCCAGTACAGCCCCAGGGGAGACGCTTGGTAGGCCAGATGCAGGCGCTTGCGGGCAAAATGCAGTACCGCCGTGCCACGCTCTACGGCGATACCCCGCAAACTCTGCTGCGCGAAATCCTCCTGCAGACAGCGCGCCGCGGCAAAGAGCTGCAGCGTGTCCACGAGCTAGGGCTGTAACCGCAACACGCCCGCCGCCTGTAGGTAGTGCCAGAGAGCATCGAGGGCATCGGCATCCTTCGACTGACTGGTATCCAGACGCAGCTCCGGTGCCTCCGGTTCTTCGTAGGGATCGCTTACCCCGGTAAATGCGGTAATTTCGCCGCGTTGGGCACGGGCATAGAGTCCTTTGGGATCGCGTTGCGCGCAAACGGCGAGCGGCGTCGCCACATGCACCTCGACAAAGAGCCCGCCGGCCTCTTCCACCAGTCTGCGTGCCTCAGCACGAGCATGCCGATACGGCGAGATGGCGGCAACCAGGGCGATGCCACCATGACGGGCGATGAGGCTCGCCACAAAGCCGATACGGCGGATGTTTTCATCGCGGTCTTCGCGGCTGAACCCCAGCCCCTTGGAGAGAAAACGACGTACGACATCACCATCGAGCAGGGTCACCGCGCGCGAATCGTGGCTTTCCAGGCGGCGCGCCAGCATTCCCGCCAGGGTGCTTTTGCCGCTGGCGGAGAGCCCGGTAAACCAGACCACCAGCCCACGCCGGTCGGCACCGCGATAGGCCTGACGCAGGATGCGGATGACCTCGGGGGGGGAAAACCATTCCGGGATTTCTTCATTGGCCGCCAGACGCCGCCGCAACTCCGTGCCCGACAACTCGGCCAGGCGCTCGCCATTGGCCTCGGCCCGTGGCACATAGGCGCGTCGTTTGGCGGAGTAGGCATACTCCGGCAGGAGGACGGGCACTATGCCCAGTTCGCTCCGATGCTCTTCCAGCAACTCCTGCGCGGCAAAGGGCGGATACCAGCTCCCCTGCTCGGGGTGCCCCGGGTCGGCATGGGCGCGCCCGACGACGAAGTGGGTGGCGCCATGATTGCGACGGATCAGCGCATGCCAAAGCGCCTCGCGGGGGCCGGCCATGCGCATCGCCAGGGGTAGCGGGGAGAGCAACACCCGCTGCGCCGGATAATGGGGCAGCACGGCACGATAAGCGCGCATGCGCGCCGCCGCGTCCACATCGCCGGGCTTAGTCGGGCCGATAGCCGGGTGCAGCAGCAGACGGGCCGCCTCCCCCAACTCCGCCAGTGCCGCCTGGGTGATGGCGATATGCGCATGATGCAAGGGGTTTCTGGTCTGAAAGGCAAGCAGGGGGCGCCCAGTCGCCAGCTCGCGGATTTCTTCGGGATAGCGGTATTCCGGGGGGAATTCCACCGCTGCAGCGCGCCGCAGAGCATCATCTTCCCAGGGCTCCACAGTGCCGGCAACATTCCACGGAGGCAAATCGAGAATCTGCGCCACCCCGGGATGCCTGCGGTCGTCGCTGCCATAGACCAGCAACGCCTCCCGCCGGCGGTCGGGACGATAGCATTCGCTCACTCGCAATCGCGCCAGAGGCGTACCGTCTTCCCGGTCGAGGCGCAGTGTTGCTCCCGCTTCCAGACTCTGCGCCAGGTGATCGCTTAGTTCGAGGGTGATGGGGATGGGCCAGAGGCTGCCGTCGGGCAGGCGCATCTGCGTCAGCACCGACTCCCAGCTTGCCTGATCCATAAAGCCCCGCAAAGGTGCAAAGGCGCCATTGAGCAGCAGCTCCAGATCGCAGCGCTGGCGCGCGCTCAACACTTGAACGGCTACGTCGCTACTCATGATGCGGTCTGCAAGGGAAAGAGAGGGAGATGCGCCAGCGACAGCAAGGGTTCCGCCAGTTGCGGCCGCTCCCCTTCGGTGCAGATCGTCGCCACGGCGGCGATCCGCGCCTGCGCCTCGACCATCAGAGCACGCATGGCCTCCAGCGTCGAACCGGTACTGATCACGTCATCCACCAGTACCACTGGCTGACCCGCAAGCAGCGTGCGGTCCTTGGCATCGAGATACAGGGTCTGCGGTTTGCCGGTGGTGATCGACAGGGTCGAAGCCTGCAACGCATCTCCCATGTAGGACTTGTACGTCTTGCGCAGCACCACGTAGGGTTTCTGCGTCCGTAAGGAAAGCGCGTAGGCCAACGGAATGCTCTTCGCCTCGGCAGTGACCAGGGCCACATATTCGTGGGCGCCCAACTCTTTGCTCAGGGCATCGGCAGCGGCTTCGCAGAGTTCTGTGTCACCTAGGATGTTGAGTACGGCAATCGCTAGTTCCGGGCTGACGGCAAAGAGCGGGAGGTCGCGCTGCACCGCGCCGATGCGCAAGCTGTGACTTTCCTGAGGGAGGGAATTCTGCATTGAGGGCCTATCCTGTTCGCTTTTGGAGAGCGCCAGTTTGCCACGACTGGCCACACTGCCCAAGCATTCGCTTGTTTCCATCCATTTCTCCTCATGGCTATTGCACAGCTCTCGTTCCAGGTATATCATTCACTCATTCCATCGCCCCTGGCGATGTGGACGTAACGCTCCCTCCATCAGGAGGTTTGGGTACGACAGGTTTCCTGATCGTACCTTTTTTATTTCATCGTCCCGCGGACGACAGGCAGACAAGAGGTCACATGGGCGGTATCACAAGGGCTCTCATCAGCGTTTCCGACAAAACCGGCGTGGTAGAATTTGCGCGCAATCTAGCCGCCCACGGGGTTGAACTCCTTTCTACCGGCGGCACTGCCCGCCTGCTGCGGGAGGCCGGCCTGACCGTCATCGAGGTTGCCGACTACACCGGTTTTCCGGAAATGCTCGAAGGCCGGCTGAAGACCTTGCACCCCAAAATTCATGGTGGCCTGCTCGCCCGCCGCGATGACCCGCAGCATCAGGAGGACATGCGCCGCGAGGGCATTCCGCCCATCGATCTGCTCTGCGTCAATCTCTATCCCTTCGAGGCGACCATCGCCCGGCCCGGTGTCACCCTGGAGGAAGCCATCGAACAGATCGATATCGGCGGACCCACCATGTTGCGTGCCGGTGCCAAGAATTGGGAAGGGGTGACCGTTGTGGTCGATCCCGCAGACTATGAGCTGGTGCTGCGGGAAATGGAACAGAGCCGCGGTGGCGTGGGGGCCAAGCTACGCTTTCGTCTGGCGGTCAAGGTCTTCGCCCATACCGCCCGCTATGATGGCCTGATCGCCAATCACCTCTCCCGGCATCTCGACGATCCCGGGGAAGCGGATGTGTTTCCGCGCATCCTGACCCTGCAGCTCGAACAGAAACAGGGACTGCGCTATGGCGAAAACCCCCACCAGCAGGCGGCTTTTTATGCCGATGCCAGCGGCTCTGGTCTGGCCCATGCCCAGCAGTTGCAGGGCAAGGAGCTCTCCTACAACAATCTGGGTGACAGCGACGCTGCAGTCAATCTGGTGCTCGAATTTGCCGAACCCGCCTGTGCCATCATCAAACATGGCAATCCTTGCGGTGCCGCCATCGGTCGAGATGCCGCCGACGCCTTCGCCCGCGCCTGGTCCGCCGACCCGGTATCCGCCTTTGGCAGCGTCATTGCCTGCAATTGCAGCATCGATGCAGTGCTTGCCCAGGCGATGACGGAGTCCTTTATTGAGGTCGTTCTCGCCCCGGAAGTCACGCGCGAGGCAGCAGACATCCTGGCGCGCAAGAAAAATCTCCGGGTGCTGGCCTTTGGCGATCCGCAGCAATGGCGCCAGGCCAATGCCTGGGACTTCAAACGGGTACGTGGCGGTTTATTGCTGCAGGACTTTGATGATCTCGTCGAGGACGAGGGTCAGTGGCGGATAGTGACGGCACGCGAACCCAGCACCGACGAATATCGCGATCTCCGCTTTGCCTGGAAAATTGCCAAACATGTGCGCTCCAATGCCATTGTCTACGCCAACGCTGGACGCACCCTAGGAGTGGGAGCCGGGCAGATGAGTCGTGTGGATGCCGCCCGCTGCGGTGCTGCCAAGGCGGAAGAACTGGGTTTTTCGCTGCAGGGCGCGGCTCTGGCCTCGGATGCCTTTTTCCCCTTCCGTGATGGAGTGGATGCCGCCGCTGCGGCGGGCGTCAAGGCGATCATCCAGCCCGGCGGCTCGATTCGCGATGAAGAGGTCATCGCCAGTGCCAACGAACATGGCATAGCGATGGTCTTCACCAGCGTGCGCCACTTCCGGCATGGCTGAGAAGGAGACGGCAATGCAGAAGGTCATGGTATTGGGGGGGGGTGGTCGTGAGCATGCCATCGCCTGGAAACTGGCACAGTCCGCCGAGATAGCGGAAGTCATTTGCGTTCCTGGCAACCCGGGTACCGCAGAGGAGCCCAAGTGCCGTAATCTGGATCTATCGCCGGTAGTCAGCGCCGATATCGTGGCCGCAGCGCATAAGGCCGGCGTGTCATTAGTGGTGATCGGGCCGGAAGCCCCTCTGGTGGCCGGCGTGGCCGATGCCCTGCGGCGCAGCGGCATCGCGGTCTTTGGCCCCAACGCTGCAGCGGCGCACCTGGAAGGGAGCAAGGCCTTCGCCAAAGAGTTCATGGAGCGCCACGGCATCCCCACCGCCGCCTATCGTCGCATTACCTCTCTCGCCACCGGACAGGAGTTTCTGCAGACCTGCGCCCTGCCCATGGTCGTCAAAGCTGACGGCCTGGCGAGCGGTAAGGGTGTGGTCATCGCTCAGACCCGCGCGGAGGCCAACGAAGCGCTGCAACGTTTCCTGGCCTGGGGTCCGGTCCTGCTGGAAGAATTTCTCGAAGGTGAGGAGGCCAGCTTCATCGCCATCCTCAGTGACGGGCAGGTATTGCCCCTGGCCGGCTCGCAGGACCACAAGCGTCTGCGCGATGGCGATCAGGGACCGAACACCGGCGGCATGGGGGCCTACTCCCCCACCCCGGTCCTGGACACGGCAATGAGCGAGCGGGTGCGCCGCGAGATCATGCAGCCCATGGCCCGCGCCCTGCAGCAAGAGGGTCTGAGTTACCGTGGCTTTCTCTATGCCGGCCTGATGATGACCGCAAGCGGCCCGAAGGTGCTGGAATTCAACTGCCGTCTCGGCGATCCGGAAACCCAGCCCCTGCTTTTTCGCCTGCGCTCGGATCTGTACCCGGTCTTGCAGGCTGCGGCCTCTGCCGATCCCCTCCCCGCCACTCTCGACTGGGACCCGCGTACCGCTCTCTGTGTGGTCCTTGCCGCGCCTGGCTATCCCGATGCGGTGCAAAGTGGTAGCGCCATCCTCGGGCTGCCGCAGGCCGAGGCCGAGGATGGCAAGGTCTTTCACGCCGGCACACGCACTCAGGATAGCGGCATCGTCACCGCTGGCGGACGAGTCTTGGGCGTTACGACCCTGGGCGACAGCGTTGCGCAGGCGCAGCAGCGCGCCTATGCCCTGGCGGCCAAGATTCGCTGGCCCGGCAAGCAGTTGCGCCAGGACATCGGCTGGCGCGCGCGCAATCGCGCCTGACGCAAGATATGCTACCGCGCAGCCCACGCCGCCAGGATCTGCGCCGGGCCGTGGCCTGTCTGCGTGGCGGTGGGATACTTGCCTACCCTACCGAAGGGGTCTGGGGCCTCGGTTGCGATCCCCGGCAGTTGCGCGCCTTCCGCAAGATTCTGCAAACCAAGCGACGACCTCAGAAAAAAGGGGTCCTGCTCATCACCGGGCAGGAGCGGCACGCCCGCAAGTATTACCAGGATGGACTACCTCTGGCCCTGGATCCGGTTACCTATTGGCCAGGCACTACCCTGGTCCTGCCCGCCCGCGCCTATTGCCCCCAGTGGATTCGTGGCCGGCACAGCGGCATCGCTTTGCGCGTCAGCGCCCATCCTGGGGTGCAACGTCTCAGTGCGGCATTTGGCGGCGCCATTGTTTCCACCAGCGCCAATCCCGCAGGCAAGAAACCCGCGCGCTCCTTGCGCGAGGTTCAACGGTACTTTGGGCGCCGGATAACGGTGCTCCCTGCACGGCTCGGGGGCGCCCGTCGCCCCAGCCGCATTCTCGATGCCCGGAGTGGCAAAGTGCTCAGGAGTGGCTGATGACAACCCCGCAACCCGATGACTTAGAAACATTTTTACTGAACCTGCAGGATGAGATCTGTACCCAGCTCGCGGCAGCGGATGGTGTCGCGCAGTTCCGCGAGGATCGTTGGGAGCGTGCCGAAGGAGGCGGTGGCCGTACCCGGGTGATTAGCGACGGCGATCTCTTCGAAAAAGGCGGAGTCAATTTTTCCCGTGTCTCTGGCGCACAGCTACCGCCATCGGCCACGGTCAATCGTCCCCAGATCGCCGGCAAGCCCTTCCATGCCCTGGGCGTATCCCTGGTGCTGCATCCACGCAATCCCTATGTACCCATCGTCCACATGAATTACCGCTTCTTTCAGGCAGGAGATGTCTGGTGGTTTGGCGGTGGTGCCGATCTCACGCCCATCTATGGCTTTGTGGAAGATGCCGAGCATTTTCATCGTACCCTCAAAAGCGCCTGCGACCGGCACGATTCCACCTTTTACCCACGCTTCAAGGCATGGTGTGATGAGTACTTTACCATTCGCCACCGCAACGAAATGCGCGGGGTGGGCGGTATCTTTTTCGACGACCTGCAGGGGGACGGCGCTGCCTTGCAGGCCTTCTGGGAAGATGTCGCGCGCAGCTTCCTGCCGAGTTACCTGCCGATTACCGCGCGCCGCCGGGACCTACCCTATGGCGGACGGGAGCGACAGTTTCAGTTGCTGCGTCGGGGGCGCTACGTGGAGTTCAATCTGGTCTACGATCGCGGCACCCTCTTCGGCCTACAGTCGGGGGGGCGCACAGAAAGCATCCTGATGTCCCTGCCACCGCTCGCCGCCTGGGAATATGACTGGCAGGGCGAGCCGGGCAGCCCGGAAGCACGCCTCAAGGAGGAGTTTCTCACCCCGCAGGCCTGGGCATGATCGAGGCCCTGCTACGCAGCATCCTCTTTCAGCAGGACCCCGAGCGGGCGCACGAGTGGACCTTGCGCGCTCTGGAAGCCCTAGGCCGCATGCCGCACACCCGCGCACACCTGTGGCCGGCATCCTCCCTCGATGAAAGGTTGCGACAGACGATCTGGGGGCTCGACTTTGCCCATCCACTTGGTCTCGCGGCGGGCTTCGACAAGGACGCCCGCGCCCTACCCGCCTTGGCCGCCATGGGTTTTGCCTTTCTCGAAATTGGTACGGTCACGCCGCTGCCGCAGGCAGGGAACCCCCGGCCCCGCCTCTTTCGCTACCCGCAGGAACAGGCAGTGATCAACCGCATGGGCTTTCCCAGCAGCGGCATGGAGGCGGTGGCAGAGAACATCCGTAGCGCCGGACCGCTGCCGGTACCCCTCGGGATCAATCTCGGTAAAAACAAAGACACGGAACTGGAGAACGCGGTCGCGGATTACGCAAAGGTCCTAGGCTACCTAGCACCCTACGCAGATTATCTGGTGGTCAATGTCAGCTCCCCCAACACTCCAGGTCTGCGTCAACTCCAACAACTGGAATATTTGCGTCCCCTACTCCAGCGCCTGCAGGAGCTTCGTCGAGAGGCGCTGGGCCAGCAGGCGCCAGCGCCGTTGCTGTTGAAGATTGCCCCGGATCTGGAGGACGAGGGTATCGCTGCTCTCGGCGCGCTGGCACTGGCAGACGAGCCGCTGCTGGATGGCTTCATCGTTGGCAATACCACCCTGTCGCGCCCGATCCATTGGCCCCATGACGAGCAGGCCGGGGGGCTGAGTGGCGCCCCTCTACGCGATCTGGCAACGCAAGTGGTGGCGAAGGTCTACCGGGCCAGTCAGGGCAGATTGCCGATCATTGGCGTGGGCGGGATCTTTTCGGCGGCGGACGCCTACGCCAAGATTCTTGCGGGGGCCAGTCTAGTACAGAGTTATAGCGGCTGGATCTGGGGCGGCAGCCAAATGCTGCGCGCCTTCCCCGAAGAACTCTCGACGCTGTTGCGTCGTGACGGCTTTGCCAACATTTCTGCAGCGGTGGGTCAGGATTCGCAATGAGCAGAAATTTACTGTAGTGGGATCGTCTGCTGTTCTTGGGGAGCGGGGGCTGCTGGGGCCGGTGCCGCAGGTGGCGTGACCGATGCCGGCGCCTGCGCCGTGGGTTGCATGCCGAGCTGGCTGGCTAACGCTCGCTGGAAGTCCAGGGAGACTTTCTTGTCGCCAAAGGTGCCAACGCGGATATTGACCTTGCTAACATCGGTGGCCATGGAGGTGATATTCACCTTCACCCGTTGCGCCTTGGCATCGCTGCCCTCGATCATGACTTCGGTAGGAGTTTTCTGGATCATACCCTGGTACTGGATACCGACCTGGGAAAAGGCGGCCTGCGTCGCTTGGGATGCCCGCGCCACAGACACCGGATAATAGGCGTAATAGTTCGCCACTCCGCCATTTTCAACGTAGGTAACCGCTCCCGCCCCGGCACCAGCGCCCAGCAGGGCAACGCAGCCACTCAGTGGCACCGCAGCAGCAAGGGTGGCCAGCGCTAGCCAACGATAAGGCATGAGTTTTTGCACGATTCGGTCTCCGCAGACAACGTTGCAGCCACAAAAAAGCCCGGATGATCCGGGCTTTTCCTCAACATGGTACCGAGAGTCGGAGTCGAACCGACACGGTGTCACCACCACCGGATTTTGAGTCCGGCGCGTCTACCAATTCCGCCATCCCGGCTTACATATCCGGTAAGTTTAGCAAGAGCGGGGCCTTTCGCACAAGCACAGACAGACGAGTGGTAAGTCAGGCATCATGATACAGAGATCGCAAAAGATGGGATAAGCGCCATGAAAGACGAAAGACTCTGCCTTGCGGACCTTGCGAATTTTCCCGACGAAGCCGCCAAGGTGCAGGACGCGCTCGCTGCACTGCGGCAAGCTTACTCTGGCGATCAGGAAACAGAGCTGCGCCTGCAGCGCCTGCTCGTCGCCAGCCCCTTCGCCCGCCGCCTACTCGAGCGCCGGCCGGCCCGGATGGCACAACTGGCCGCCCCACCCTCGTCCCTCGTCTGGTCGGCGGAGATGCCCGAAGAGGAGTTCCTGGCGCTTTTGCGCCGGCACCGACAGCTTCGCATGTTGCAGATCCTCTGGCGGGACCTGCGCGGCCCCGACGCCCTCGACGAAACCCTGCTCGCCTTGAGCAATCTCGCAGAGGAATCCCTGCAGGCTGCCCTTGCCTATGGCCAACAAGCCCTGCAAAAACGCCATGGGAGTCCCCGTGATGAAGCCGGCGCCAGCGTTCCTTTCGTGATTTTTGGCATGGGCAAACTGGGCGGCAGGGAACTCAATCTCTCTTCTGACATCGACCTGCTCTTTGTTTATGGCGCGTCCGGCGAAAGCGACGGCCCGCTGCCCCTGGACAATCCCAGCTATTTCCAGCGTCTGGGGCAATGGGTGATTCGCGCCTTGGCAGAACTGCGAGCCGAGGGCTTTGTCTTTCGCGTGGACATGCGCCTGCGCCCCTTCGGCGATGCCGGCCCCCTCTGCGTGACAGGAGACGCCCTGGAGCAGTATTACCATCACCATGGCCGCAGCTGGGAGCGCTATGCCTTGCTCAAGGCTCGCCCGGTCGCCGGGGATCTGGTCTTTGGCGAGGAAATCCTGGAACGTCTGCAACCCTTTCTCTACCGACGCTATCTGGACTTTACCGCCCTCGCTGGCCTGCGCCGTGTCAAGGCCTTGATGGATGCAGAGCAGGGACAGGCCAGCCAGGACATCAAGAAGGGGCTCGGCGGCATCCGCGAAATCGAGTTCATCGTGCAGTCATTGCAGCTGATTCACGGCGGACGCCTACTCACCCTACGCGAGCGCAATACCCTGCAAAGCCTCGAAAATCTTTCCGCTGCAGGTCTGCTAGCAAAGGATGCGGTGGCAATTCTACGCAAATATTACCGCCTTTGGCGCCGGGTAGAGCATGCTCTGCAAATGATCGAAGACCGCCAGACCCAACGGCTTCCGACAGAGGCCCTGGACTGGCAACGTCTCGCTTGTGCACTGGAATTTGCCCAACCCGAGAGCCTGCGAACAGAAATTACACACGGGCGCCAGCAGGTGCACGAAATATTCCTGCAGACGCTACCCGGAGCCGCGGCAAACGATGAGGAAGATCCCGCGCAGATCACCTGGCTCGCAGCCCGTAATGCCATTGACGAGACCATCCCGCTCGCTTGGAGTGTCCTTCTTCCAGCGGCAGAGGCCAAGGAGAGTTGGCTAGAGTTGCGCCGTTTCGCCCGCAGTCGGCGGGTTCTGCAGCTTTCCCAGCGCGGGCAGGCGCGGCTCGATACCCTGCTGCCAGCCATTCTGCGGCGTCTGGCCCGGGGAACGTCGGCCGGTGAACGGCTGCATCGCTATCTGCAGCTTCTCGATGCACTGCTGGGACAGGCGCAATACCTCGCGCTCCTGGCAGAAAATCCCCATTGGCTGGAACGCCTCGAGGAATTTCTGGAAAGCCCTTGGCTGGCCCAGGAACTGACCCGTTTCCCCTCTTTGCTAGAAGATGTACTGTGCGGGCGTTCCGCGGCGGCACGCGACTGGCCGAAGCTCTTCACGCAGGACCCTGATCGCGATCTGGAAGAGGCGATGGATCTGCTGCGACGTTTCAAGAATACCGAGATGTTGTTGATGGCGAGTGCGTTCTGGTCCGGCAAAAGGGATATCCTCTGGCTTTTGCCGGAGCTTAGCGAGCTGGCGGCATTCTGTTTGCAGACCGCGCTCCCCTGGGCAGTTGCGGCCATGCAGCAGCAACATGGGGGCCTTCCAGGCTACGCGGAGCCCCCTTTCGCCGTCATCGCCTACGGAAAGCTGGGTGGCAGAGAAATGGGTCTCGCCTCCGATCTCGATCTGGTGTTTCTCTACGACGCACCAGCAGAATCAGAGAGCGATGGACGGATTCCCCTCAACGCTGCAGCTTGGTTTGCCCGCCTCGGACAAAAGCTCATTCATATTCTCACGGTCCTGACTCGCGCCGGCACCCTCTATGAAATCGACATGCGTCTGCGCCCCAGCGGGCAATCCGGCCCCTTGGTGAGTTCCCTACCAGCTTTTCTCAAGTACCAGCGCGAGTCGGCCTGGACCTGGGAGCATCAGGCCCTCACCCGTGCCCGCTTCCTGGCCGGGGATGCACGACTGGGACAGAAATTTACCGCGTTGCGCGAGGAGATTCTGCTGCGTCACCGCGACCCGCAGGTGTTGGCCAGGGAGATTCGCGATATGCGCCAGCGCATTGCGCGGGAAAAGCCGATTGCCAAAGATCATTTTCACCTGAAGCTGAGCCCCGGTGCCTTGCTGGATATCGAATTTCTCGTACAGTTTGCTATTCTTGCCCATTCTGCGGACAATCCCGCTTTGCTGCCGCCAACCGGAACGCGCGAGGCCCTGCTGGTGCTGGGCAAGTCGGGACTTTGGGAAGCGAGAGCCGTGGAAGATTTACTGGATGCCTGGTGTGTCCTGCGCGATGCAGAAAACCGCCGCTGGCTGCGCCTGGAGGCGCCGGTACTGGAGCCTGGCGATCCGCAGCTGGTGATGTTGCGCAATGCCGCACGGCAGGTGCAAGAATGGACGATACGACTGGGCTTGGGGCCCCTTGAGGAGTAAACGATGTCAATGGCAGATCGCGATGGTTTCATTTGGTTTGATGGCAAGCTCGTTCCTTGGCGCGAAGCCACGGTGCACGGCTTGACCCATTCCCTGCATTACGGGCTGGGTTGCTTTGAAGGCGAGCGGGCCTATGCCACGGAGCGCGGGGCTGCAATCTTCCGTTTGCCAGAGCACACCAAACGTTTCTTCAACAGTGCCAAGATCCTGCAGATGGACGTGTCGTTTTCCCCGGAAGAGATCAACGAGGCAACCAAGGAAGTCATCCGCGCCAATGGCCTGGAATCGGCCTATATCCGCCCGCTCTTTTTTTACGGCTCGGAAGGCATGGGACTGGCCGCCAAGGGCCTCAAGGTGCATGGCCTGATCGCCGCCTGGCCCTGGGGCAGTTACCTAGGGCAGGAGGCGCTGGAGCGAGGTATTCGCGTCAAGGTCAGCTCCTTCAGTCGCCACCATGTCAATATTCATCTGTGCAAGGCCAAGGCCAGCGGCAACTACATGAACTCCATGCTGGCCCATCGCGAGGCGCACAATGGCGGCTACGACGAGGCATTGCTCCTCGACCGCGAGGGCTATGTGGCGGAAGGTTCCGGCGAGAACGTCTTCATGGTACGCGACGGGATCCTGTATACCCCTACTCTCACCAGCGCTCTGGAAGGCATCACCCGCGATACGATTCTCCGCTTTGCCCGCGATGCCGGCATTCCGATCGTCGAGAAACAGCTCACCCGTGATGAATTCTACATTGCCGACGAGGCCTTCTTCACCGGTACCGCTGCAGAGGTGACCCCCATCCGCGAAATCGATGACCGCAAGATCGGCAATGGACGGCGTGGCCCGATCACGGAAGCGCTGCAGAGCCGCTACTTCGACACCGTAGCGGGACGTCGCAACGATCATCCCGAGTGGCTGCACTATGTCGACTGAAACCGGCCAGCGCGACTCCCAGGGTATCCACTGCTGCGCGCAAAGTTTCGTCGAGATCGATCCCAGTGAGCTGCCGCTGGCCTGCCCACGTCCGCACGGCGGGGCGTGGAACGGCCACCCGCGGGTCTTTCTCAAAATCGAGGAGACCGGCGAGGCACGTTGTCCTTACTGCGGCACGCTGTATTTGCTGAAAGGTGGTCCGCTCGCCAAGAGCGGGCACTAGCAGGCGCGCATTACTGGCTGGAAGACCCATCCAGCCAGTGCAGAAAGGCATCTGGTCCCAGATATCCTTCCTGCACCGCG
>NZ_JBYCKU010000038.1:0-29275 GCF_057473545.1 Acidithiobacillus sp. TH-A67 | reverse complement strand
AGGGCTTCCTGCATCGCTATCCCGAATCCAACTGGATGCACAAGCGCATGTTGCAGTTGTCTGCACGTTTTCATGCCCTGCCCAAGCGACGCCAGACCGCGGCCCTGCGTGCCGATCTGCACGCGGCACAGGCCAACGATGCGTATTGGCACGGGCTCTTTGGCGGTATTTATCTTCCGCATTTGCGGCGTGCTGTGCACCATCACCTGACGCGTCTCGAGGCAGGGCTCGACCAAGTGCGGAAACGGCCCGCGATGATTTGGGAAGATGTCGATCTCGATGGCCGCGAAGAGTGCTTCTATCATGATGCGCAGATGCAGATTGTGCTGCATTTGCCCCACGCCAGCATCCAGGAGTGGAATCACTACCCGAGCGAGCATGACTTTGCCGATACCCTGGCACGCCGCGACGAGGCCTACTACGACAAGATTCGTCAGGGGGAAAGTGCGGCAGAAGCGGAGAGTGCCGGCGGCATTGCCTCGGCCCATGATCGGGTCAGTTTCAAAACGGCTATTCACGCGGACGATCTGCTTTTCGATGATCTCCCCTGTCAAAGCTTCGTCGATCGCCTGGGCGGTGAAGCGCTGGAATATCAATTCGTTACCGGGGCAAAGACGCCGCGTTTCCTAGCCCAGCAGGAAGCCTGGGAACTCGAAAAATCCTTCGCTTTGCGAAACGGTTGTCTATCCGTTCGCTATGCGGGCAAAGGGATAAAGGATGCCGCGACGACGTTCACTACGCGTATCTATCTGGCTATGCCGAGTTGTGATGGACCGGCAGGCTGCCTGTCTGTGGATGCTGCCGTGGTCGGGGGCTTCGCCGCGGAGCTCTCCGGTACCGCACGGGAATTTCGTCTCGATGACGCGGTGCTGGGAGGCAGTGTCGAGATTCAGCTTCCTGAGCAGATAGCCTGGCAGGCTTGGCCGCACCGGACGGTCTCGCAGTCCGAGGCCGGCTTTGAGAAGATCATGCAGGCTTGGGTGCTGGAGCTGACTTGGCCTGTCGTCGGTGAGGAGTTTTCTGCCTCCTTGCAAATTCAGGTGGGGCGCAGATGAGTGCTTTGTACCTCGGGATAGATGTGGGCGGTACCAATTTACGCTTTGGCGTTTTTGATGATGCGCAGTGTATCGCCAGCTACCGCACGGAAATGAACCTGCGGGAACGTTGCGCCCAGGCCGGAGAGGTAGGTGCGGCGCAGCAGCTGGTATTGGAGGCCCTTGCCAGTGGCTATCACCGCTTGCGTGAGCAATGCCCGCAGATCGACGGAGTGGGGGTTGCTTTTCCGGGTTTTGTGACCGCCGACGGGCTGTTGCGGCAGTCACCCAATATCCCACATCTCGAAAATTTTGCTTTGGAAGCACGGCTCAGCGAGCAGTTGCAGGTACCGGTATTGCTCGAGAATGATGCCAATGCGGCGGCCTTTGGCGAATTCTGGTCCTTGCGCCAGGATCATCCTGAAATGCAGTCCTTGATCTATGTTGGGCTGGGTACGGGAGTAGGGGGGGGGTGGATCCAGTCCGGGCGCCCGTGGCGCGGCGAAGATGGCGCGGCGATGGAGATTGGTCATCTCATCGTCGTGCCCGGTGGACGACGTTGTGGCTGCGGCAACCAGGGCTGCCTGGAACAATACGCCTCGGCGCAGGGACTGGTGTCCAGTTATCTGGAATACACCGGCATGGCGGCCGATCCCAAGATCATCACCCAGCTTGCACAGGATCAGAACCCTGGGGCATTGCGGGCGTTTCAAACCTTGGCGGAACATCTCGGCCAAGCCCTGGCGCATGTCGTCAAGGTGCTAGACTCTCGCCAGATTCGCGTGGGCGGGGGCCTGAGTGCGGCCTGGGATTGTTTCGGCGAAGAGCTGCGCCAGCAACTGCGCAGCAACATGATTCCGGCACTGCAAGACACCGTAGAGATCGCCGCCGGGAATGGCGATGACCAAGCGGGTATGCGTGGCGCTGCCCTACTCGCCCGAGAAGTGCTGGCCGTCTGATGCGGGTCGGGGTTTTCGACTCGGGCCTCGGCGGTCTGAGTACGTGGTTGGCCTGTACCCGTTATCTCTCGGAAGCTGAATATTTCTATTTTGCGGATACCGCCAACGCACCCTATGGTGACCGTAGTGTGGCCGAAGTGCGGGCCTTTACGAAGGCGGCCTACCAGCGCTTTTTGCAACTCGACGTCGATGCCTTGGTGATCGCCTGCAACACCGCCACCAGTGCTGCCGCAGCACCACTGCGCCAATACGCGTCCATGCCCATCATCGGTATTGAGCCTGCCATCAAGGTCGCTCTGCAGGAAAGCAGCGGAGAACTGCTGTTGTTGGCTACCGAGCTTACCGTGCGCGGCGCCAAGCTCGAAAAGCTTCTACAGGATTGTGATCCGGAACGCCGGGTACGGGCGCTGGCCTGCCCGGGCTGGATGGAAATTATCGAGGGACAACGCGTGGACTGGCGCGAGCGTGCCAGTGATTATTGGCAGGAAAAGATCGCCGCACAGGTTAGGGACGCAACAGCGCTGGTTCTCGGTTGTACCCACTACTGTTGGCTGCGTGAGGAGATCTCTGTGTGGTCTGGTGGAAGCGCCATCTTTGGTGGTAACGATGGTGTGGCGCGGCAGCTCTACCGTCTTTTACATCGGCGTGAGCCGCCGGCACCGGCGGCCCCGCGCGAGCGGTTGACCCTGCACTTTAGCGCTTCGGCGGATGCCGATCAGAAAATGGCTGCTGCCCAAAGGCTCCTGCAGGGCGCGGGAGTACGCGCCCGAATCCTGCCTTTTTAGTTGAGGATAATACCGTCCTTGCCGAGGGTGACGTTATACTTCTTGGCTTGCGCTTCACCCTGGGCGTAGGAGAGCTTGGCTAGCTCCTCTGCATGTTGTGCCTTGGCGATCGCCTCATCATACTTGCCGGCCTTTTCTGCGGCTTCTGCTTTCTCGAGGAATTTCGGGGTGGCCAACCATTGATAGTGGATGCTCTCGGCCTTGGCCATAGCGGCTTGGGCAGCACTGATCGCCTTCTGGGCGTCACTGGCATTGGCGGCAAAGGCAAGACTGCTGCAGAGCAGGGCGGCACAGGCAAGGGTGCTGACAAGCAACGGCTTCATGATCTACTCCTCTCTAGTGAAATCTTGCATTGAGTCAAGCAAAAAATGTTCCGTTTCTTTGCTCCGCTAGTATGCATGCTGACGGTACCGGCACTGCCCCGATTGGACCGCTCTCTACTGGCCCAGAAGTCCCGAAAGAGCCATTCATACCGTAGCCAGCAGCACGAAAAGGGCATGGATGAGCAGCCCCAGCAGCAGTCCCACCACCGTCCCGTTGATACGGATGTATTGCAGATCGCTGCCGATGCCCTCTTCGAGAACGCGGATCATGTCGGCCATCGGCCAGGCGCGGATGGTGTCCTCAATGTGCTTGGTGAAGCTTTCCTGCACCGTGGGGAGTAGGCGGCGCGCGCTTTCTTCCACGTAGCCATCGATCGCCTGGCGCAACTGCGGCTGGGTATCCAGCAGTTCGCCAAACCAGCCCGCGCCCCTGCGCAAGAGCTGACGGCTGCGGGACCGGGGCGCCTGCAGGTCCTGCAAGAGCCATTGTTGTAGATCGTTTACCACCCGGGTGACATAATCGCGCGCCGCCGGGTGCGCGAGCAGCCCTTCCTGCCAGCCCCGGATGCGTGCCTGTAGCCTTGGATCCTGTTGCAGGCGCAGGAGATTTTCTTGGAGCCAGCGGTCGAAGGCCTGGCGCTTGGGGTGCTCGGGGTCCTGATGAATCTCGCTCAGGGTCTCCTGCGCCGCGCGTACCAGATTACGGGCCAGATTGCGACTCAGATTGGCGGGGTCGACGACCGCTCCGAGCCAGGAAAACAGCGTGGGATAGGCGCGTTGCAGCAGTCTCTCGATTTGTTCTGCGAATTCTTCTTGTACGCTTTCCTGCGTGAGCCAGTCATCGAGGCGGGCGATGGCGTCGCTGAGTAAGGCCTGATGGCGGCCATCTTCCGTCAGGAGTTGCAGGATCTGCGCCGTCCAGCGCGACAGATCCAGTTGCCGTAGTTGCGCCCGCAGACTCTTGGCGAGGCTCTGCCGCAAGGGCTCCAGTTGCGCCAGTTGCAGGGCGCGATAGACGAGTTGTTGCACTTGTTCGGCAAAAAGCGCTCGATTTTTTGCTTGACGTAGCCAGGAAGCCAGTCCACTCGCCAGAGAATAGCGCTGGACGAGCCGTAAGATGGCGTCTTCCTGCAGAAAGTGCTCGCGGATGAATTCTGCCAAGTGCTGTGCCAGCTGGTCGCGGCGGCGTGGCAGGACGGCGGTGTGCGGGAAGGGAATTCCCAGAGGATGGCGGAACAATGCCACCACCGCGAACCAGTCGGCGAGGGCGCCGACCATAGCCGCTTCGCTGGCCGCGAGCAACCAGGCGTAGCCTCCCTGCCCATTCTCCAAAGCGGCCCAGATAAAGAGGGCGAAGGCGAGCAGGAGAAGGGCGAGTGCCGCGCGACGATTCCGACGCAGTCGATTGCTGGGAGTTGGGCTTTGCATGCGCCAAGCATAGCACTGTCCTCTCTTGCCCGGGCATTAGTCTTTCTGTCATTGTGCGCGGGGGCAGACAGGAGCAGGGAATGGAAACGGAATTGCAGCTGGAAAGCAACTTTGCTGAACAATTGGAAGGGCTCTACAGCGAATGGCAGGCGGCGCTTGTCCCCAGCCCCAAGCTCCTGCTCCTGAACGAGGGCCTGGCCGCACAACTGGGGCTGTCGGTGGTGGCACTGCGCAGCTTCGGCGCAGCACTCTTCTCCGGGCAACGCCTGGCTTCCGGCAGCCGCCCTGTTGCCCAGGCCTACGCCGGGCACCAATTTGGCGTTTTCAACCCGCAACTTGGCGATGGTCGTGCGTTGTTGCTCGGCGAAATCCGCGATCCCCAGGGTAAACTTTGGGACCTGCACCTGAAGGGCTCCGGGCGTACCCCCTTCTCCCGCGGGGGGGATGGCAAGGCCGCTCTCGGGCCGATGCTGCGCGAGTACGTCATCGGCGAAGCCCTGCATGCCTTGGGTATTCCGAGCACGCGCGCGCTGGGGGTAGTTGCCACCGGCGAAACGGTGCAGCGCGAACAGCCACTGCCGGGGGCGATCCTGGCGCGGGTGGCATCCAGCCATCTGCGTGTGGGCACCTTTCAGTTTGTTGCCGTGCGCGAGCAGGAGGACCTGCTGCGTCGCGTGGCGGATTATGCGATTGCGCGTCACTATCCTGAGCTCTCCGATCTGTCCGGTGCTGAGCGCTACCTCGCCTTTGTCGATGCGGTCATGCAGCGGCAGGCAAAACTCATCGCGCAATGGATGGGGGTGGGCTTTATCCACGGCGTCATGAATACCGACAACATGAGTATCGCCGGCGAGAGCATCGACTTTGGGCCTTGTGCATTCATGGATGCCTATGATCCGGGGACGGTGTTCAGCTCCATCGATCAGAATGGCCGCTATGCCTATGGCGAGCAGCCACGCATTGGACAGTGGAATCTGGTGCGGCTGGCAGAATGCTTGGTACCCCTGGTGGATGATGACGTCGACCAGGCCATCGCTCGCCTCACAGAGACCCTACAGCGTTTCCCGCAGCTCTACCAGCAGGCGTGGCGGGAAGTCTTTGCACGAAAACTCGGGATCCCTGACGTGCGCGCGGAAGACGACGCGCTGATGGAAGACTTCCTGCTGCTGCTGGACCAGGAGCACGCCGATTTTACCCTCGCCTTCCGCAGTCTGGCGGCAGATTTGCAGGACATGGACCCAGCGCAGCGAGAGCGCCTGGGTATTCCCGCGATCCCCGAGAGCTGGGCCTCCTGGCGGTCACGCTGGCACGCGCGCCTGGGTGATGCGCGGCCCGCCGGCGCCGTAGCCGCTGCTATGGATGCGGTCAATCCGCTCTATATCCCGCGTAACCACCAAGTAGAAATCGCCCTTGCCGCGGCCAGTCAGGCCAATGACTCGCGTCCCCTGGAAAAGCTCCTGACCGTCCTTGCCGATCCCTACACCGCTCGCCCCGAGTACCTCCCCTATAGCGAGCCAATGCCTGGCAGCTTCGGGCCGTATCGTACCTTTTGTGGAACCTGACTATCTCCTCATTTTGCGGTACCGGAATTTCTTACAGCCTGGGATAGCAATTGCCATCGTGAGCCGTCCCGCGGCCGCCTTGCCAGCCCCCCATCCCCCTCGTATCATGGCGTTTTAGAAGGAAGTCCTGGAAGCGAACTTGCGGCATCTCTACATCAAAACCTTTGGCTGCCAGATGAACGAGTATGACTCGGAGCGCATGGCCGAGCTGCTGGCGCGTAGTCACGGCATGGAGCTCGTCGAGACTCCGGAGGAAGCCGATCTGCTCATTCTCAATACCTGCTCCATCCGCGAAAAGGCGGAGGACAAGGTCTACACCCAGCTTGGCTTCTGGCGTCCGCTGAAAGAACGGGACCCCCAGCCGCTGATCGCTGTGGGTGGCTGTGTCGCCAGTCAGGAAGGTGAGCGCCTGCGTCGCCGTGCGCCCTTTGTCGATATCGTCTTTGGGCCGCAGACCCTGCATCGTCTGCCGGATCTGCTCGACGCACGTCTGGCGGAGCGGCAGCCCCAGCTCGACCTGAGTTTTCCCGAGCTGGAAAAATTTGACCGCCTGCCGGAGCGACCGGGGCGCCAGGGCGCGACTGCCTTTGTGACGGTCCAGGAAGGCTGCGACAAATTTTGCACATTCTGTGTGGTCCCGCACACCCGCGGGCGCGAATACAGTCGGCCGGTGCCGGAGATCGTGCGTGAGCTGCGGCAGTTGCTCGATCAGGGTGTTGCCGAAATCACCCTGCTCGGGCAAAACGTCAATGCCTACCGTGCGCCTTCTGGATTGATCGGCGATGCCGATTTTGCCGATCTCCTGCGTCGTTTGGCGCTCTTGCCGGGGCTGCAGCGCTTGCGCTATACCACCTCACACCCCAACAACCTGGACGAGCGCCTTATTGCCGCGCACCGGGATCTACCGGTTCTGGCGCCGCATCTGCATCTGCCGGTGCAGAGCGGTTCCGATCGTATCCTGCGGCGCATGCACCGCAAGCACAGTATCGCAGAGTATCTCGAGAAGGTGGCGGCCCTGCGCGAGGCGCGCCCCGAGATCCGTCTTTCCTCGGATTTCATCGTTGGCTTCCCGGGAGAGACCGATGCCGACTTTCAGGCGACCATGGATCTCATCGACAAGGTGCGCTTCGACCAGTCCTTTTCCTTCAAATACAGCTCCCGTCCCAATACCCCGGCCCTGAAGCTGAAAGACAGCGTCCCCGAGCCGGTCAAGGAGGAGCGCCTCGCCATCCTGCAAACGCGCATCAACCAGCTGGCACAGGACTACAGCCGCGCCCTGGTGGGCAGCACCCAGAATGTCCTGGTGACCGGCCCGTCGCGGCGTGACCCCAACGAGTGGACCGGCAAGACCGGTTGCAACCGCTCGGTTAATTTTGCCGGGCCCAAGGGGCTAGCGGGGCAGATGCTGGCGGTGGAGATCACCGAAGCCCTGCCCAACAGTCTGCGTGGGCGTTTGACGGCTATGCGTGCGGCCTCCTGAGACGCCAGCGATGGAGCCTGCCCCGCCCGCGGAACACCGGGAATTCATCGCCGAGGGGGCCAGTGCTGCACAGTTGGCAGAACTCGCCGGGGAGCTCGATGCCCATCTCAAGCAGGTAGAGCGGCGACTGGGAGTGGTCATCTCCCAGCGCGGCGAGCGTTACCACCTCAGTGGCGAGCCTGTCGCCGTGCAGGCCGCCGCCGATGTGTTACGGCAACTCTATGGGCAGGTGCGGGCGGGGCGCTCCCTGAGCCAGCAGTGGGTGCATCATTGCCTTCAGTCCCATGTCCTGGAGGCCGAGAACGACAGCGACAGCGCACAGATCGCCGGGATTCTCACCCGCAAGGGCTGGATCAACGGCCGCGGGCCGCGGCAGCGCCGTTACCTACAAGCCATCCGTCAGCATGACCTGACCTTTGGCGTGGGGCCGGCAGGTACCGGCAAGACCTATCTGGCGGTGGCGGCCGCCGTCGAGCAGCTCGACAAACAGCAGGTGCAGCGTCTGGTCCTGGTGCGCCCGGCGGTGGAAGCGGGGGAGCGTCTCGGTTTTTTGCCCGGCGGTCTCGCGGAAAAGGTCGATCCCTATCTGCGCCCGCTCTATGATGCCCTCTACGAGATGCTCGGTTTTGAGAAAGTTGCCAAGCTGATGGAACGGCAGATCATCGAGGTGGCACCCCTGGCCTATATGCGCGGTCGTACCCTCAACGAGTCCTTCATCATCCTCGACGAGGCGCAGAACACGACGCCAGAACAAATGAAGATGTTTTTGACCAGGATGGGCTTCGGTGCCAAGGTGGTGATCACTGGCGATGTCACGCAGGTAGATCTGCCGCGCGGGCAGCCTTCCGGACTGGTGCAGGCCATCGACATCCTCAACGGCGTCGAAGGGGTGTCGATGAGTTTTTTCCATAGTGCCGATGTCGTGCGTCATCCTTTGGTGGCGCGAATCGTCCAGGCCTATGACCGCGGGAATGCCCCGGCATGAGTGCTCCACGTTTCGTCTTGAAGATGCAGCTGAGCTCGGAGTTGAGCGCAGCGGAACGGGCAGGGATTCCCTCCCGACGCCTGTTGCGTGCTGCCCTGGCCCTGGCCCTGACGGACTCTGACGCCGACGGACAGCGTCTGGAGGTCTCCCTGCAATTCCTGGGCAGTGCGGAGATCGCCGCGCTCAACGAGCAATTCCGACAACGGCCGCAGCCCACCAATTGCCTTTCCTTCCCGGCACCGGCGCAAGTCTGGCCTGGTCGCAGCCGCCCTTTGGGCGACATTCTCCTCTGTCCCGCGGTCATCAGCCGCGAGGCCGAGGAGCAGGGCAAGCCTTTGCGTGACCATTATCGCCATCTCCTCATCCACAGTGCCTTGCATCTTCTGGGCTATGATCATCAGGAAGAGCAGGAAGCCAGCCGCATGGAGGCGCTGGAGACCCGTTTACTGGCCCAACTGGGTGTGGCCGACCCATATCGTACGCAAGCAAATGAGTGAAGACCGAAGTAGCGAGCGCTCCCGCGGCTGGTGGGAGCGTTTCACCCAGTCCCTGCGGGGTAATGTCGAGGATCAGGAGGGCTTGCTCGAGCTGATCCGCGAGGCCAGTGAGCGAGAGATCATCGATGCCGAATCGGCACGCATGATCGACGGCATCTTCCGTATCGGCGAGATGACCGTCCGCGATGTTATGATCCCGCGCGCGCAGATGGAAGTCATCGAAATCGACCGTCCCGTATCCGAGGTCATCAGTCGCGTGGTGGAGTTGGGCCACTCTCGCTATCCGGTGGTCGGCGATGATCGTGATGATGTGCGCGGCATTCTCCTCGCCAAGGATCTGCTGCGCGCCTGCCAGCAAGGTTCCGCGCCAACGATCGAAGAGCTTCTGCGGCCGGCCACCTACATCCCCGATAGCAAGCATCTCGACCACCTGCTCTACGAATTCCGTACCGGTCGTCATCACATGGCCCTGGCGGTGGACGAATATGGTGGTGTTGCGGGTTTGATCACCATCGAGGATGTGCTGGAGATCATTGTCGGTGAGATCGAAGATGAGTATGACATCGACGAGGACGTCATGATCGTCCCGCGGGAAGATGGCGACTATCTGGTCAACGCCCTGATTCCTCTGGAGGATTTCAATGCCGCCTTTGCGGTACGGCTGGAGGATGACGATGCCGATACTCTGGGTGGCTGGGTCAGTCGGGAGCTGGGACACGTTCCCCGGGTGGGAGAAAAATTGCGAGTACAGGGCCTGCAGCTAGAAGTCCTGCGCGCTGATCGCCGGCGTGTGCAGAGTTTCCGTCTGACCGCGCCCAGTTCTGCCTCGGGGGTAACGGCGGTGGAACGCGATAGCGACGCGGAACTCTAAGCGGCATGACTTTTTCACCGCTCCGGGCCTGGCCCGCTCTCGCGGCACTTGCCTTGGGTGCAGTTTGGCCCTTGGCCTTTGCACCCTTTCACCAAGCCTGGCTCGCCTTCGTTCTTTTGGGCCTCCTTTTTTTGCTGGTGCAGCGGAGCAGCTCGCCGCGCCGTGCTGCGGGCCTAGGTTTTCTCTTTGCTTTTGCGGCCTTCAGTTCCGGGGTGTACTGGCTATCCATTACCCTGCACAACTTTGCCCATATGGATTGGCCCCTGGCCGGGGCGGCGGTGGCGCTGCTGGCTGCCTATTGTGCCCTCTATCCAGCCTTGGCGATGGGCGTGGCTAGACGTTTTTCGCCGACGGCACGCTGGTGGCTTTTGCCCCTCTTCTGGGTCTTTGCCGAGTTCCTCCGAGCGCGGGTGGCGACCGGCTTTCCCTGGCTGGCGGTCGGTTACAGTCAGGCAGGGGGATTCCTTTGTGGATATGCCCCCTGGCTTGGCCAATATGGGGTGGGATTGGCGACGGCAGGGGTGGCGAGTATTGGCGCCTGGGTCATCAGCCAGCGGCGGAATGCCGCGGTCTGGTCCATGGGCGCTTCGGCGATTCTGCTGATCTTTGCCGTGGCCCTTTTTGCCGCCACCGTCCGTTTTACCCAGCCTACGGGTGCGCCGCTACAGGTCCGGCTCCTGCAAGGCAACATTCCCATCAGCGAAAAATGGAATGCCAGCCGCATCAACGACATCCTCGAGCGCTATGTGCGCCTGATCGTGGCGAGTCCACCGGGAACGCAGCTCGTTGTTCTGCCAGAGACCGCCTTTCCCATCTTTCAGACGGAGATCCCGCTGCTCATCCAGCAACTACAGGCCTGGTCTGCCAAATACCACGCCGTATTGATGATCGGCATTCCCGAAGATGCCCAGGGGCGTTACTACAATGCCATCATGGAAATCGACGGAAATGCGCCGGTTCGCTGGTACCGCAAGGAACATCTGGTTCCATTCGGCGAGTACATCCCCTTTCCCAAGATTCTCGGCCCGTTGGTGCATCATTTTCTGCCGGGTCTTGGCAGCTTTACCCCGGGAGACGGGTCTTCGGTACTGCCGGTGGACGGGCAAAAGGCAGGAATGACCATCTGCTATGAAGAGTCCTTTTCCCGTGATGTGCGCAAAGGAGTGGTTCAGGGTGCGACCTTCCTCGTCAACAGCAGTGACTATGCTTGGTATGGCCACAGCACGGCCTCGGCACAGACCCTGCAGATGGCGGTAATGCAGGCGATGCAAGAGCAGAAGCCCGACCTACGCGCCACCAACACCGGCATCACCTCGGTGATCCTGCCCACCGGACAGGTCTTGGCGCAACTGCCGCAGTTTAGTTATGCTGCCCTCAATGCGCGCATTCAGCCGATGGCCGGCGAGACGCCTTTTGCACGCTATGGCAACTGGCCCTACCTCGGCCTTTCGTTGCTCCTGTTACTTTGGGCCTTGCGGCCCCGCCGGAAGGCGCAGTCCTAACCGCGTCAACCGTGCCAGTGAATGTCGGGCGCGATGATGCACAAGGCCCCTAGCACGATCAGGAGAGTAGCAACGATCTCCGCGCGGCGGAGGCGTTCTTTCAGGATGCGGTGGCCAAAGAGAAAGACGAGCAGGGTATCCACCTGCCCCAGGCCGCGTACTAAGGCCACTTGCGTCAACGCAAAACCGCTGAACCACGCCCAGGAACCCAGTGCCGAGAGCACGCCAACCGGCCAGGCAACACGCCATTCGTGCAGGCTAGCGCGTAGATCTGCGCGCTTATGCAGTAAGAGCCAGGTTCCTAGCAAGAAGGTTTGCAGGGTATTGGTGACCAGCAACATCCACAAGCCCAGAGCCAGGATAGGAAGATGCGGATCACCGTGCTGGCTGGCAGCGCGCAGGGCGATGGCGGCCAGGGCAAAAAAGAACGCCGCGACCAGCCCGTAGCGCGCAGCGGGTTCGCGCAAGCCCCGCCAAAAGTCGCGCTCTAAAAACGCAAACCCCTGCCCAGACAGCAACAGGACGCCGAGCAACGCCAGAAAGATGCCAAGTATGGCCATGGCCTGGATCTCGGCGCCCAGAAAAAGCACCGTAAGAATGACCAGTTGCGCGGCTTCGGTCTTGGCATAGGCGGTTCCGGTGACCAGACCGCGGCTGTGGAATGAGCGCACGAGAAAGAGTGTGCCGAGGATCTGCGCGACGCCCCCTGCCAGGCAGAAGAATAAAAACGGCGGCAGCGTCCCGGAAAAGGGTTCGTCACCAAAACGCCAGAGCAGAAAGAGCAGCGCCAAAAGTTCCAAGGGCAGGGCATACAGGTAACGCACAAAGCTTGCGGCATCGGCGCTCAGTGTGCCTTTCAGTCGCGTTTGCAGGCCGGTGCGCCAGGTCTGCATGATCGCGGCAAAGAGGGTGATGGGAATCCACAGGGGGATTTCCAGATGGCCTATACGTAATGGAGAAATCGGCATCGATGAAGAGTAGTGAGTTTGCTCACCTTTGTAAATGGAAACAGATGCCAGACCTGTATTATACTGTTGACAGGTAGCAACCATAGGAAAAGGCGATGAAGGTTCTATGGGACGAGACAGTGCAGGGATGTTCGGCAAACGCGCAACGATTTCAGGGCACTGCACCTTATCCTTGGCTCCGGATCAGCGACTTCATCCGCCCCGAACTCTTTCCTCAACTTTGCGCTCAGTTGCCATCGTCGGAACTGTTCGAGAATCACATCGGAAAAACTCGCGCCCATGGGCAGAAAAATCATGACCGTCTGGCCCTGCAGTACCGACCATCCCTGGATGCGCAATTGTCGCCCCTGTGGCGGCAGTTCATTGCCGAATTGCACTCCCCGGCCTACCTGGATTTTTGGCGTACCATGCTTGGCCTGCGCCCGCGCAGTCCGGTGATCCTGACCATGCATTGGCATTACGCCCCGGCTGGCGCGTCGGTATCCCCGCATACCGACGCGCGACGCAAGATCGGCTCGCACATTTTCTATTGCAATACCGAAGATGACTGGGACGAGTCCTGGGGCGGTCAAACTTTGGTCCTGGCGGACGATGCTGGCCTTTGGCCGCGGCACTCGGCTCCCGATTTTTCCGACTTGCGCGAGGTGGCCGCCTCGCGGGTTTTAGGCAACCAGAGTTTTCTCTTCGCCCAGACCGATCGTTCCTGGCATGCGGTGAAGGCTGTGAGCTGCCCCTCGGGGGCCTACCGCAAAGTCTTTATCGTTGTCGCCAACCGCCTGAGTGGCCAAGTGCTCTGGCGTCGTATTCGTGGCAAGGACGCAGACGGTTACCGTCTGGCGGGGTAGTCGTGCTTGGTATCTGAGCATCCGTCAGGCGTAGCGCGCGAAGTGGAAATCGAGGACGCTGCGTATGGTGCCGAAAAACGCCGCGTCCGCTTGGAAAAATGGGAAAAGAGGGCGTTAGATTTTTCTCTACAACAGAGCGATCAGTGGTATGACTTGCGGATTACCGACCAGGCCCATGTTTGGCGTTTGGCAGGGCATGTCGAAACCGGCCATCTGAGCAAGACCGACCCCGCCAACGTAGCCCCCGTCCTACGGGTGTGATTCAGCCAAGCGTATCAGGCCGTTGCCCTTTTTCCCTTCGCGCACTGACGGAGCTGCCATTTTTCAAAAAGGCTGTGTGCAAACATCCCGATGATCATGGCGACAAAGAACAGCACGACTTCGGTTTCCAGCGTGCCTAAGGATGCGAGCGCCGGACCAGGACAGTAACCGGCCAGTCCCCAGCCGCTGCCAAAGAGGAAAGATCCAATCAGCAGCGAGGGAGTGATATCCCGGCGAGTCGGCACTCCTAGCTTGTCGGCTAGGAGGGCCTTGCCCCGACGAATCACCAGTGGGATGCCTACCATGCTGACCCCGAGAGCTCCCGCCATCACAAAGAGCAAGGAGGGATCCCAGGCACCAAAGATGTCAAAAAAGCCCGTGATTCGTGCCGGGTCTGTCATCCCGGAAACATTGAGCCCGATACCAAAAAGAAGGCCGATCAGTAGCGTACTGAGAAGTTTCATGTGAGGTTTCTCTTTTCTTTTAGAATAGGTGTATCAGAGAGGCGACAAGAAAGCCTGCCGCCATGAAGCTGATGGTGGCAGCTACAGAACGCCGTGAAAGTCGGGCAAGCCCGATTACCCCGTGTCCGCTGGTGCAGCCAGATCCCAGGCGGGTACCAAAGCCAACCAGAAGGCCGCCTAGCAGAAGGGCTCCCAGGTCCAGGTCGATCTCTCCTTTGCTTAGGGAAAATCCTGCCGCAGACAAGAGAAATGGAGAGGCGAGGAGACCCACAATGAAGGCGAGGCGCCAACCGACATCACCGGAGGAAGGCTTCAGGAGCCCACCCACGATGCCGCTGATACCGGCGATCTTGCCGTTGATGGCCAGCAACAGCACGGCCGCCAAGCCGATCAATGCGCCGCCAAACAGAGAAAGCCAAGGTTGAAAGGGAACTAGGTCAGTAAACATATATTACCTCGCAGAATCGAGAACGCTCCAGTAGTTGAGTTATTTACTATATATATATAAACTAATTCTAGGGGCTAAAGTCAACCCCTTGTTATAAAAGAGGGAGCTATATTTTTATGGCGACCTCCAGTTGTGCAGCGACGGTAGGTTTTTGCAAACGGAGGGTACTACCATGACGGAAGTGGCAATCAAGACCTTTTTCGATCCGACCACGTGGACCTTTACCCATGTGGTCCATGACCTGGCCACCCGCAAGGCGGCCATTATCGATCCCGTGTGGGACTATGATCCGAAGTCCGGGCGTACGGCGGAGCGTTCTTTACAATCTGTTATCGACTACGTTACCTCGCAGGATTTGCAGCCCGAGTGGGTCCTAGAGACGCATGTTCACGCCGATCACCTGTCCTCCGGTAATCTGCTGCGGGAGCGCTATGGATGCAAGATCGGGATTGGCGCGACCATTCGGCAGGTGCAGGAGACTTTCAAGAAGATCTTCAATTCTGAAGAGAGTTTCCAGACCGATGCTTCGCAGTTCGATCGGACCTTTGCAGATGGAGATACCTTTCCCATTGGTAACCTGCAGGTCTCGGTGCTGCACGTCCCCGGCCATACGCCAGCCGACAGCGCTTATGTGATCGGCAAACACGTCTTTGTGGGTGATACCATCTTTGCCCCCGACGTGGGTACGGCGCGCTGCGATTTCCCCAATGGCAATGCACACACGCTATATCGATCCATCCAGCGCTTGCTCAGCATGCCGGAGGATACCGTCCTCCATCTTTGTCACGATTATCCCCCGGAAGGGCGCGAAGCGCGTGCGGAGTGGACCGTGGCGGAAGAGCGTGCCGGTAATATCCATGTGCACGATGGTGTTTCCGAAGAAGAGTTTGTCAAGATGCGTACAGAGCGGGATGCCACCTTGGCCATGCCCGTACTGATTCTTCCCTCGGTGCAGGTAAACATGCGCGCCGGCGCCTTGCCGCCTGCAGAGGCCAATGGTGTCAGTTATCTGAAAATTCCTGTGAACCTTCTCTAAAGGACCGATAGAGCATTGGGGCTGGCCGGCGACCTACGTCGTGTGGTCGGCCCTTCATCATTGGCTATTCCGGATGTTTCAGGAAAGCCTCGGATCGATGGGTAGATAGGCAAATATCCCGTAGGGGCGCGAGTACTGCAGCAACAATTGCGCCTGTGTCAGTGCCTCGCCGCCGCTTCCCTGGGGGAGGGAAAAGCCAAGGCTTGCCAGTGCCCAGGAGCGGATTTGGGTGAAAGAGGACTCGCCCGCGGGGCGCGGCAGATATACCAAGTGATACTGACCGCTCTGCAAATGTGCCAGTTGGGCAACGGCCTGCTCTGCCTCGGTCATCCCCCCCAGGCCGTCCACCAGCCCCAGGCGTTTGGCGTCCACACCACTCCAGGCTCGGCCTTGCGCGTCTTGTTCAGCCTCTGCGAAGGGCAGATGGCGTGCCTTCGCCACCAGCCCTACGAAATGGGTATAGAGGTGATCGACTACCGCCTGGAGGGCCTGTTGCTCCGGTTTCCCAAGCGGCGCGAAAGGTGTCAGCGAGGGACTGTGGGGAAGACTGCTGACCCCGGAATAGCCAACGCCAAGTTTTTGCAATAGACCGGTATAGTTCGGAACGAGCACAAAGACACCAATATCGGCGGCGATAGTGGTTGGTTCAGCGTAGATGCGATCGGCGGCAGTGGAAAGCCAGTAGGCGCCGGAAGCTCCGAGAGTCCCCATGCTCACTACCACGGGCTTACCCGCTTTGCGCAAACGCTCAATGGCGCGGCGGATGGCGTTGGCAGCATTGACGTCGCCGCCGGGGCTGTCAACTTGCAAGATGACTGCTTTGACGTCGGGCTCGTGGCGCAGGTGATCGAGCTGGCGCACCGTTGCTTCGGCGGCAACCACCCCGGGCGCTTCGATATCTCCCGGCACCAGCATGCCATCAATGGGTACCACAGCGATCTCGGATCCGTGCTCCGGCTGATGCGCGGCAAAGCTTGCATAGTAGCGCTGCCAGCCGATGCGCCGGAGCTTCTTTTGGCCTATGGCTTTGGCAATGGCGTCGCGAAAGTCCTCCCGATCACCAATCTGCGTGATGAGCTTTTGCTGTAGCGCCAGCTGCGCCGCGTTACCTTGGGATTTTTGTAACAATTCGGGGAGATGTAGTGCATAATTCTCCAGGATATCCGCGGAAAAACCGCGCCCCTGATCCACCGCGCTCGTATAGGACTGCCACCAGGTCGCCAGCCAGGCACGATTTTCCTCCTGCGCCGCCGGCGACATATCTGTGCGGGTCAACGGCTCCACTGCCGACTTGTACTTGCCCTGGCGGAAGGCGTAAACATCGACCCCGATCTTGTTGAGCAGGCCCTTGAAATACAGAGAATCGCTGGAGAAGGGGGTGATCAGGGCCATGCCCAATTCTGGCAGAAATACCTGGTTGGCCTGCGCGGCAAGCACATAGTTGCCGGTAGAATATTCTGGGGCATAGGCGTAGATGAGCTTGCCTTGGGCGCGGAAACGCTGCAAGGCATGGGCGACATCCAGCAGCTGCGTCAGACTGCCGCCACTGAATTCCCGAAGGTCAAGCGCCAGCACCCGTATATTCGGATCTTTGGCCGCGTGATCGATGCTGGCGACAAGATGCCGCAGCAGAACATGCTCTTGCGTGGGGTGAATTTTTTGCAGTAGGCGGTCCTGCCAGGAGTTGCTTTCGCTGTATACCAAGCTGCCCTGTGGCTCGACCCAGAGGACGGAGTTTTTGGCGACGTGAATCTGTGGGCGGGAGAAATGCTGAATGATGGCGGCAATGATCAGGATCAGAATGGCCAGTGTCAGCAGATTGAGGACCGTGAGGCGCAGCCAGTGTAGAACCTTACCCAGCCACAGAAACGGTAAGAGCAGGCGGCGCATGCGTCGGTTTCCTTTCGCCACGGGAGAAATTGGTCGGGGAGACAGGATTCGAACCTGCGACATCCTGCTCCCAAAGCAGGCGCGCTACCAGACTGCGCCACTCCCCGAAGCCACTAGAATAGCCGTGGGGAGCGACTTTGGTCAATCAAGGCGGGAGAGCTTGCGCCGCAGGCGATCGAGTTCGCGACGGGCCAGGGCGATCCCATCATTCAGTCGCTGCCGCTCTTTCTCAGTGATGTCCTTGCCCTTTTCTACCAGCTCCTCGCTATAGATGGCGATGGTATCGAGCAATTCTTCGACGCGCTCGTTGATGCGCTCACGGGATACTGCCATCCTGTCCCAGGCCCGGTTGGCCTGTTGGCGCAACTGCTCGCGGGTACGTTCGCCGCTTTGCGGAGCAAAGAGTAGCGCCGCTGCAGCGCCCGCCAGGGCGCCGGCAGCGAGGGCCGCGCCGAGGGCCGCATAACTCAAACCATTATCTGTATCGTAATCCATGAGATACCTCCGTTACGTGATGACCGTGGGGGCCTTGCGGCCAGAAAGGCTTTCCAAGCGAGTCAAGTCTTTCCCGAGCGTTACCAAGGGACCCAGGTAGCGCTGCGGGTCGCGATGGAATTGTTCGGGATTGGTTTCGTAGGCCTCGTGATAAATGCGCAAGGTGGCTCCCGCGGTACCAGTTCCCGAGAGCCGGAAGATCAGGCGGGCACCGTCGGCAAAGAGAATGCGCAGGCCTTGGTGTTCGCTGACACTACCGTCGATGGGATCGGTGTACGAGAAATTATCCGCCACCTGTACCTCGCGTCCCGCCAGCTGCTGACCGGGCAGCACCGGCAGTTGCGCCTGCAGCCCGTCCAGCATCTTTTTTGCGACCTCGCTCGGCAACTCTTCGTAGTCATGGCGGGTGTAATAATGGCGGCCAAAGCGCTGCCAGTGGGCATCCAAAATCTCGCGCACGGACTGGCCGCTATGGGCCAGTACCGAAAGCCATGCCAGCACCGCCCACAGTCCGTCCTTTTCGCGCACGTGGTCGGAGCCCGTACCAAAACTCTCTTCGCCGCAGAAGGTGATGCGACCGGCGTCGAGAAGGTTGCCAAAAAATTTCCAGCCCGTGGGAGTCTCGAAGTGCTCGATGCCCAAGGCTTTGGCCACCACATCGGCAGCCTGGCTGGTGGGCATGGAGCGCGCCACCCCATGCAGGCCGTTGGCGTAGGCGGGAATGCAGCGCGCCTGGGCAGTCAGCACGGCCAGGGAGTCACTTGGTGTGACGAAGACGCCGCGCCCCAGGATCATGTTGCGATCGCCATCGCCATCGGAGGCGGCGCCGAAGTCCGGAGCTTGCTCGGAAAACATTAGATCGGCGAGCGGCTTGGCATAGACCAGATTGGGATCCGGGTGACCGCCGCCGAAATCGGGCAAAGGTATGGCGTTTTGTACGGTGCCTGCCGGCGCGCCCAGGCGTCGTTCGAGTATTTCCTGGGCATAGGGGCCGGTGATGGCATGCAAGGCATCGAAGCGCATGCGAAAGGAGCCCTGTAGCAGCCGGGATAAGGCAGGAAAGTCAAAAAGCTTCTCCATCAAGTCGGCATAATCGCGCACCGGATCGATGACGCGGATGCGGGTGTTGCCCAGCTGCAACTCCTGCTCGTGATCGAGGTCGATGTCCTCGATCTGGGCAATGCGGTAGCTGCTGATGGCCTTGCTTCCCGCCCAGATCTGCTCGGTCAGGGATTCGCTGGCCGGGCCACCATTCTCACCATTGAACTTGATGCCAAAATCGTGGTCGGGGCCGGCGGGATTATGCGAGGCACTAAGAATGAGTCCGCCGCGGGCTCGGTAATGGCGGATGACGTGGGAGACGGCGGGGGTGGAGAAGAGCCCGTGGCGGCCAATGAGTAGTTCTCCCCAGCCGTTGGCGACCGCCATCTTGATGATGGTCTGGATGGCCTCGCGGTTGTAGTAGCGACCATCACCGCCAAGGACCAGGGTCTTGCCCACACGATCGGGAATGGCATCAAAAACGGCTTGTACAAAATTTTCCAGGTAATGCGCCTGTTGAAACACCTTTACCTTTTTCCGCAGGCCTGAGGTACCAGGCCGTTGATCGGCAAACGCTTGCGTCTTGACCGTGGTGATTTCCATGTACAGAGCCTCAATGATCCAAGGGGATGTCCAGCACCGTCGAACTGCGGGATGCATCGGTGCGCACCCATAAAGTATAGCCGCCGATCTGCCAGGTGCTGACAATGATGCCCCCGTCTTTGATGGCAGCCAAGCTGGCGCGACGCAGATCCTCGTCCATACTTTCTTCCCAGTCGCCGGTAACATGGCGGCGTAGCAGCTCCTGGGGATTGATGTCTCCCGCCTCGAAAATGCTCTGCGCATCGGGAGAGAGCAGTATGGTACCGAGAGGGAACAGCATCTTGGGATGAAGATCGCTCATACAAAAAATCCTTGGCTACGGAGAAATTCGCGGCTCGGTTCCGCGCAGTGCTGCATCAACGCTATCCGGTGTGGGTTTTGTCGCGCTAAGCGTGCCAGGCGCGATGCCGAGTCTAATCCTGCCGCAGCATATACCGTCGGCACCGGGAAAAACGCGGTGTACAAAAATTGCCGCATCACCTCGCGCAGTAAAGGGCTGAGGAGGCGTCGCTGTAAACCGCCTAGGCGACGACTGCGCCGTTGCACGGTGATTCTCGCGAAGGCCATATGCCTGGCCTCTTCCCGACGATGAAGCTGGTTGATCGCCAAAACCGCCGGTGGCAGCATTTTATCGCTCAAGATTTGCCGACTCATCTGGTCGGGGACGTTTTCACCAATGAAAATCGTCGCCCAGAAAGCTGCCGAGCCCTCCGGCGCCAAGCGGGCGAACAGGGTCGCCAAGCGCGGGCGCTGACTTGGAGGGGTCAGGAAGGGGAGTTGTGCCCGCTGTTGTAGCTCGAGGAACATCAAACTGTGCCCGACTTCCTCGCGCAGTTCGTGGAGCTGGTAATGGTAACTGTGCGTGTCGCCGTACAGATGCTGCAGGGAGTGGCTACCCAGCCGCTGAATGAAAAGTGCTTCCAGCCACAGACCCAGCTCACAGAAGGACACAAACTCGACTTGCGACAGGCGTATCCGCTCCTCAGCACGGAGGGCGTCGAACTCTGGTAGCCCATATAAAGAAAGGAGGGGATCAGGCAGCCAGGCCTTTTCCGGATCCAGGGTGTCCCAAGGGATTTCCTCGAGTGGATCACGATAGTTTGCGCTATGCCGACTGAGACGCTGAATGAGGGCGTCGTGGTGACGCGAAACAACCGCCATAAACTCTCTGCCCCTTCATAATACGTGTTCTGCATTCTGCCATGACCGCCAAAGCTCTCCAAGCCCGCCACCGGCCGGAAGGCGTTGCGCCGGTATCCTTGAGCGCGCAAAATGACAATCCGCTTTGTCGAGGTGCCCATGTTCGAATCCCTCAGCCAACGTCTCAACCAAAGTTTCAAGGCCTTGCGTGGTCAGGCCCGCCTCAGTGAAGACAATATCCGCGATGCCCTGCGCGACGTGCGTATGGCGCTGTTGGAGGCCGACGTGGCATTGCCGGTGGTCAAGGATTTTGTGGCAGAAGTGCGACAGAAGGCTATCGGCGAAGAGGTGTTGCGCAGCCTGAGCCCTGCACAGGTCTTCATCAAGATCGTCAACGACGAACTGACGCGTCTGATGGGTTCTCATAATGACCGGCTCGATCTGCAGGCGCGACCGCCGGTGGTGATCCTCATGGCCGGACTGCAGGGCTCCGGGAAAACGACCACGAGTGCCAAACTCGCCCTCTGGCTCAAGGAGCGAGAAAAGAAGCGGGTGTTGATGGTCAGTACCGACGTCTATCGGCCGGCGGCGATGGAGCAACTCGCCAGTCTCGGACGTGATATCGCCGTCGAGGTCTTTCCTAGCCACCCCAGCCAGGCGCCCGTGCAGATCGCGCGGGATGCTTTGGATGCGGCACGCAAGCAGGTGTACGACGTGCTGATCGTCGATACCGCCGGGCGACTGCACGTAGACGAAGAAATGATGACCGAGGCCAGGGACCTGACTGCTGCAGTACAGCCAACGGAATTGCTCTTTGTCGTCGACGCTATGACTGGCCAGGATGCGGTCAACACCGCCAAGGCCTTTGACACTGCCCTACCGCTGACCGGAGTGATCCTCACCAAGGCCGATGGCGATGCGCGCGGTGGCGCCGCCCTCTCCATTCGCGCCATCACCGGTAAACCCATCAAGTTCCTCGGTGTGGGCGAGAAGGTGCGCAAGGGGCTGGAGGCCTTCTACCCGGAGCGAATGGCCTCGCGTATCCTCGGCATGGGTGACATCGTTAGTCTGGTGGAGCAGGTACAGCAGGAAGTCGATGTCGAGCAGGCCCAGCGGATGACCGACAAGCTGCGCAAAGGCAAGGGCTTTGATCTCGAAGATTTTCGTGAACAGTTGCGTCAGGTGGAGCGCATGGGCGGGCTGACCAGCATCCTGGACAAGCTGCCGGGGATGAGTGAAATCCCCAGCGAAGCGCAGGAGGCCCTGCAGGACAAAAAGCCGATGCGGCGGCTGGAAGCGATCATCAATTCCATGACTATGGAAGAACGACGCCACCCGGAAATCATCAAGGCCTCTCGCCGCCGCCGAATTGCGGCAGGCTCTGGCACGACTGTCGCCGAAGTCAACAAGCTACTCAAACAGTTTGAGATGATGCAAAAGATGTTCAAAAAGATGGGCAAGGGGGGTAAGGGCTTAGGACGCTTGCTGGGGATGAATCCGCGCAATCTCACGAAAGGCGGTATGCCCTTTCAATAAGTGAAATTTTTGGTTATGATTCGCGCCTTTCCCGCCGCGCGGGTCGCGGTATTGTGCTTTTGTGAGGAACGGACATGGTAGTGATTCGGATGGCTCGGGGTGGCGCCAAGAAGCGGCCCTTCTACCACATCGTGGTGGCGGACAGTCGGGCACGGCGTGACGGACGCTTCATCGAGCGTTTGGGCTTTTACAATCCCGTCAGTAATCCGTCGGAACTGCGGCTCGACAAGGAACGTGCAGCCTACTGGCTGGCCCAGGGGGCGCAGCCTTCGGATACCGTGGCACGCTTCCTCAAGGCCGAGGGCGTGAGCAAGACGGGTGTCAACGCCGCCTGAAACTGCGGAATGGGTGCCTCTGGGGCGGATTTCCGGCCTCTATGGTGTCCGCGGCGCCGTCAAGGTCTTTTCCTATACCGAGGAGCGTGACGGCATTTTGGATCACGCCCTCTGGTATCTGGGTGTAGAGCACCGCCCGGTCGCTGTGCTCTCCGGTGGGGTGCAGGCCGGAGCAGTGATTGCGCAGCTGCGTGGGGTCCAGGATCGCGAAGCCGCCCGGGCACTGATCGGCGAAGAAATTGCTGTCCCTGCCGAAGAGCTGCCGCCGCTACCGGAAGGCGAATATTATTGGCGGGACTTGATCGGTATGCAGGTGATCAACCATACCGGGCAAGCGCTGGGGCAGGTGAAAAGCCTGTTGGAGACCGGCGCCAACGATGTCCTCGTGGTGGAGGACGAGCAAGATGCGGAAACCCTGATTCCGTGGACAGCGGATGTGCAGGTGGATGCAGTACAACGTCGTATCGTGGTTGACTGGGAAAAGGACTGGTGATGCGTTTTGATGTCATCAGCATTTTTCCCGAGCTGATTGAAGGATATTTTCAGGCGGGGGTTTTGGCCCGCGGTCGGCAACGCGGTTTGCTCGCATTGCAGGTCTGGAATCCTCGGGATTTCAGCGATCTTCCGCATCAGCGGGTGGATGACCGCCCCTTTGGCGGTGGTCCAGGTATGCTGATGATGGCGCCGCCACTGATGGCAGCCATCGCTCGCGCGCGGCGGGAAAATCCGGAGGCACCAGTGGCGTATCTATCGCCCCAGGGGCGGCCCCTGCGGCAGGCGGATTGCCAGCGCTTCAGCCGCCGCGCGGGGATGATCCTCCTGGCCGGGCGCTATGAGGGTGTCGATGAGCGCGTCATGGCGCAGGTCGATGAGGAGTGGTCGCTGGGGGATTACGTCCTCGCCGGAGGCGAGTTGCCGACGCTGGTGTTGATGGAGGCAACGGCGCGCCTTCTGCCTGGCTTCCTCGGGCATGAGGCCTCGGCGCAGGAGGACAGTTTTGCGGCGGCGGACCTCTTGGATTGTCCGCATTACACTCGACCCGAGCAATGGGATGGGGTGGGGGTACCTGAGGTTTTATTGTCGGGTGATCATGCGCGGATTGCGCGCTGGCGTCGGGGACAGTCGCTGTTGCGAACCCGGATGCGGCGTCCGGACCTCTGGGTGCGGCGCCAGTTGTCGGTTGAGGATATACGTTGTCTGCAGGAAGCAGAGAACGCGGATGAAAGTGGCAGGGCGTAAGGAGAAGTGCTGTGAATATCATTGATGAAATCAATCAGGCAGAGGCCAAGAACGAGATCCCCGACTTCATCGCCGGTGACACCGTAGCGGTGCACGTTCGCGTGAAGGAAGGCGAGCGCGAGCGGGTCCAGGTATTCGAGGGCCTGTGTATCGCCCGGCGTAACCGGGGTGCCCACTCATCCTTCACGGTGCGCAAGATTTCCAGCGGCGAAGGCGTCGAGCGCGTTTTCCCGATGCACTCCCCGCTGGTTGCCAAGGTAGAGGTGAAGCGTCGCGGCGATGTCCGGCGCGCCAAACTCTACTATCTGCGTGATCTCTCTGGTAAGGCCGCGCGCATCCGCGAAAAGCTCGGCTGAGATGACCGCCTTGCAGTCTACCGCCTTGCTGGAGCAATGGCGGATGGCTGCGGCACCAGAGCAGGATCGCATCTGGGCAGATGCTGCTGCGCGTCTGCCCTTGCAGTCAGGCTTTTTGCGGGAGGGCCTGCCTCTGTCTCGGGGGCAGGCCGATCTGCATCTCAGTCGTTGCTGGATGGCGCGACTCAGCGTGACCATTGCCGCGAATTCCCTGCCTGGCCATCTGGTCGCGCGGGCTTGGTCGGCGATGGCGACGGGCGCCCCGGTTCCCGCCGAATGGCTGCAGATAACACCCGATGCACCCCTACCGATCGACATGGAACTCGATATCCTTGCCGAGGCCGTCGAAAAACGGGACGAGAAACGGCTGTTGCCGCTGTTGCGCAGCATGGCCGAGGATGTCAAGGCCCGGCACCTGATCATCGATCGTCTACGCCTGCGGGTCGCAGAAGATGGTTTCGCCCATGGTTTGCGCAGCAGTCTCTTCCATGCCTGGGCACAACTCGCTGCCGTCGTGTCTGCGGAAGATTTTGTCGCGCTTACCCTGGCTGCGTTGCAGCAACATTGGGGCCTGCCCGAGGCTTGTGCGGTGGTGGTGCCCGAGGGGCGGGCAGAGCGGCGCGCGGATAGTGGCAAGGCGCTCTTGCAGAGTCTGCGCGAGCGTGATCTGAGTGCCTATATGGAGCATCTCCGCGGTATGGGGGACCAACCGATTGCCGCATTGCGTCAGCTCTTTCTGGCGCTGGGCCTGATGATTCTGGAATATCCGGCGAGCACCCAACTGCGTGAACTGGGAGAGATCTACCTGTGGTTGGCGGCGGTACTCCAGATGCCCCACCGTAGCTTGCGTCGTTGTCGACGCATACTGTTCAGTGCGGCTGCCGATCTGTTTCGCTTCGCGGGTTGGGAGGCGCAGCAAGACTGGCCGGGATATACTGAACTCGCAGCTTTCCGCCATGCCCTGTCCGAGAAGCCTACGCCGCAAACATTCCGTGAGGACTGGCAGCGCATTCTCCAGGTGCAAGCCCTCGGCAGCGAAGCCTTGGCAACCTGGTATCGTCGGCGGGCCGAGCAATATCTCAGCGTAGCTGCCGAGCCCGCGACAGACTTCTGGGCACATTGGCAGGAGACGCAAAGGGCTACCCAGGAACTCGCCGGACCGCTATTATGGACTCATCCCTTAGTTTTTCTGCGCCTGTACCCGGAATCGTGAGCCGTTGGCGCTACAGCGTCGCGCCGATCGGCACGCTGACCCTGGAATTTTGTGACGCTGCGTTGATTGGCCTGAGTCCCGTTCTCGGACAAGCCGAAGAGTTGCCCGATCTCCCCGCCGATCATCCGGTCGCGCAGGCGTTGGCAGCCTATGCGGCAGCCGACTTCGAGGCCTATGAACGATGCCGTAGGCGGCTTTTGTTGCGGGTACTCGGTACGCTATTTCAGCAGCAGGTTTGCCGTGCCCTGCAGGAGATTCCTCTGGGCCAGATCCGCAGCTATGGTGAACTCGCCAGCCGTTTGCAGAACGCGCCCCGCGCGGTTGGCCGGGCATGCCGTGGTAATCCCATCGCCATCCTCATCCCCTGCCATCGGGTACTCGCCAAGGACGGTCTTGGCGGCTATGCGGGCGAACGGGAGGGAGCAGCGCTCAGCTACAAAAAACTTCTTCTTCAGCACGAGGGGGTGTGGGATGCGCACGCCTAAGAACTCTGCACGGGAGCTGGACGAGGATGTTCATCAATTTCTCGATGCTTTGTGGCTGGAGAAAAACCTGAGTGCCCATACGCTGCAGGCCTACCGTCAGGATCTTGACAGTTTGTTCCGGCACCTGCAGCCGCGCGGGCTACGTTTGCGTCAGGCAGAGCACGCCGACCTGTCAGGTTTTCTCGCCGCTCGCCTGAGCGCTGGCGCGGCCCTGCGCAGCGTGCGACGGCAGCTCTCCAGTCTACGGAGCTTTTACGCCCATGCCCTGCGCGAGGGCTGGATCCACCGCGATCCCACTCTGGACCTCAGCTCGCCCCGTCTAGGTCGCTATTTGCCGGAGGTGCCGACGGAGTCCGAGATCGAGGCGCTGCTTGCCGCACCAGATCAAAGCCATCCCCTAGGGCTGCGAGATGCCACCATGCTGGAGCTGCTCTATGCGACTGGCCTGCGGGTGTCAGAGTTGGTGACCCTGCAGCTATCACAGGTAGACATAGCAGCCGGCGTGCTGAAGACCTTCGGTAAGGGGCGCAAGGAACGCTTGGTGCCCATCGGCGAGCGGGCCCAAGACCTGCTTGCCGATTATTTGCGGCGCGCTCGCCCCGAGCTCTTGCAGCAGGCTGCCCAAGCTGCCCTGTTTCTCAGCCAGAGGGCAGCACCTATGACCCGGCAACGTTTCTGGCAGCTAATCCGACACTATGGCAGGATTGCTGGCATCCATTGCCGGCTCTCTCCCCACAGTCTGCGCCATGCCTTTGCCACCCATTTGCTCGATCACGGCGCTGACCTGCGCAGCGTGCAGTTGATGCTGGGACATGCCCAGCTCAGTACGACGGAAATCTACACGCATATTGCCCAGGCACGGCTCCAGGCCCTGCACGCCGCGCACCACCCGCGCGGCTAGCTTCAGTCCCCTTTTTTTGGTAGGCGCAGGACAATGAAAATGCTCGATTTTCCTTGTCGGACCAGCACCGGAACTGGTTTGTCTGCGGGAGTGGCCGCAACCAGACGTTGCAGCTGCTGCGGGCTCTGCACCACCTGCTGATCGAACTGTTCGATGACCATCCCCGGCTGCACGCCGGCTTCGGCCGCCGCGCCTTCGTGTACGTCCACTACCTCTACGCCCTGATCGATTCCCAGCTCTCGTTTTAGTTTGGCAGACAGCGGCTTGGTGGAGATACCCAGCCGTTCGATTTTCAGCACGCTAGGATTTGGTGTCGGACTGCTCTCCAGATCGCTGGCTTTCTGCGGGCTGGGCAAGGCGCCGACGGTGATCGGCAGATCCACCGCTTTGCCGTGCCGTAAAATACCGATCTCTACCCGAGTTCCAGGCTTTTTCGTGCCTACCAGCAAGGGTAGTTGGCCGACACTGTAGACTGGCTTGCCCGCGAAGGTGACGATGACATCGCCGGCACGTAGGCCCGCACGTGCCGCGGGACTGCCCGGCTCGACCGAGGCGACGAGGGCGCCCAGGGGTTCATTGAGATGCAGTGCCTCGGCCATGTCTGGTGTCACACTCTGGACCTCGACACCGAGATAGCCAAACTGAATGGCCCGGTGTGCCTTGAGATCCTCTACCACCGACATCACCGTATTGATGGGGATGGAGAAAGACAGGCCCATGTAACCACCGTTGTTGGTGTAGATCTGGTCATTGATGCCCACGACCTGACCATACATATTGAAGAGGGGACCGCCAGAGTTGCCGGGATTGATAGGCACGTCACTCTGGATGAAGGGGATGTACTCATCGTCCGGTAGTGGTCGATCCAGGGCGCTGACAACGCCCTGGGTGACAGAGTTGGAGAAACCGAAGGGGGTACCCACCGCGAGTATCCATTGTCCCACCTTGAGATCGCTCGAATTACCTATGGGTGCTGTGGGCAGGTTGTTGGCGTCGATCTTCAACAGGGCGGTATCGTAGCGCACCGACAAGCCGACGAGTTTGGCCCGATAGGCGTGGTGATCAGCGAGGGTGACAATGATGTGCTTGGCATGGCGCACGACATGGGCGGCAGTGACGATGTAGCCATCGCTGCTCAGGATGAAGCCGGAGCCGAGAGATTCGACCTTCTCCTGCGGAGGCTGCTTGGACTGACTATTGGGTGCGCCAAAATGCTCAAAAAAGCGGTAGAAGGGCGAGTCTGGCGGAAAGGGATTGCCGGCCCCGGGAATCGCCTGTTCGGAGGTCGTGCTGATATTCACCACCGTTGGGCCATAACGGTCGATGAGGGGGGTGAAATCGGGAAGATTCACCAGGGGCCGCAAGGGAGTACTTTGCGTGACCGCGGCAACGGGCGCTGCCTGGCTGGTAGCTGGCTTTTCGCCACCCACCTGTGCTTGCGCACAACCAGAGGCAAGCAGGACCAGAGTGAACGCTGAGAGGATGGCACGACGTTGCGAGAAACGGGAAATGGGGCCGCACATTCGGTCTTTTACTCCTTAGGGTACCCGCCAGGGCGGTGCGACGGAGAGCATCCGCCAGAGAACAGGCTCAATAGAGTGCCCGCGCCAGTTTGCTGCGATATTCGTTGACCAAGGGATGTTCCTTGCCCAGTACGAGAAAAATCTTCAGGAGGGTCTTGCGTGCGAGATCGTCGCGATATTTTCGATGACGCTGCACCATCTCAATGAGTTGCTCCAGTGCTGCCTGCTCATGACCTTGCAACAGCTCGCGTAGCGCATGTTGGTACATGGCCTGCGCCTGCTCATCACCACTGCTTTCCTGCAAGCGCCGCGTGATTTCCGCGCTGGGCGGCGCATCGCGCAGTTCTGCCGAAAATTCCAGTAGCGCCCGCAGCGCCTCGACGTCCTCGCGAACCTGGAAGGCGGGACTCAGAGCCGCCAATTCGTGCTCGGCGGCGTCATGATCGCCACGACCGAGCAAAAGGCGCGCAAGCTCCAGGCGGGCCTCATCATTGCGGGCATCTTGCTTGAGGGCGGCGCGAAAGGCCTGCTCGGCGGCCACGGTATCGCCGCGTGCAAGGGCTTCGAGCCCCGCCTTGCGCTGCTCGTCACCAGCCTTGGGCAAAATCTTGTCGAGGAACTGACGAACGGCGGACTCGGGCAAGGCGCCGGCAAACTCGTCGACGACCTTGCCATCACGAAAGGCTTTGACCGCTGGGATACCGCGAACGGAATACTGTCGAGAGAGCTCAGGATTTTCATCCGCGTTGATCTTGACGAGCAAAAATGCCCCCTGCATTTCCTCGGCCAAGCGCTCCAGAACGGGACCCAGGGCGCGACAGGGGCCGCACCAGGGAGCCCAGAAATCCACCACGACCGGGCGACGAAAGGATTCGGCTTCCACGGCCTCGCTGAAGTTGCCCAGGTTTACGTCAATCACGTGGGAACCAGACGCCATCTACTTCACTCCTGCTCTTCGGATTCTGAACATGACTACACGATACTTTGTCGCCGGGAGCGCGTCACTGGACCTGCAGCTTGTGCATTTCCTCGACGATCTGCTGCAGCAGGCTGCGGGTGCTGGCGCCCAG
>NZ_JBYCKU010000037.1:0-11354 GCF_057473545.1 Acidithiobacillus sp. TH-A67 | reverse complement strand
CCACCGTAGATCGTCCTGGAAAGTAATCCATACCCAGGAGAACCGGACATCTCTATCTTGCCCAACACCGGACATTTCTAATGTGCTTTGACAGGGCGCTGATTCTCTAATCCCGTGCTCGTGCCACGTCCCTAGTGTACATAAAAACTCTGTAGCCGGGCCTCGATGATCTTCGGGTTCTCGCCCTCGGCTACCGCCACGAGTCCTTCGATCGTCATTTCCCGTAGATAACTGCGTTCGTGGACGATCCCTTTGATTTTGTTGGATACCGGCAAAAAAAAGATATTGGCCGAGCCCACACCGTAGATGGTGGCAACGAAGGCAGTGGCGATCCCGGCGCCGAGCTTGGCCGGATCGGCAAGATTTTCCATGACGTGAATGAGTCCAAGGACGGCGCCCAGAATACCGATGGTAGGCGAGTAGCCTCCCGCAGATTCAAAGACCTTGGCTGCCTGCCGTTCTATGGCTTCCCGTGCCTCCAGCTCGACCAGCAGGGTGTCGCGAATTTTCTGCGGCTCAGTACCATCGACGAGCATTTGCAAGCCTTTGCGCAGAAAGGGATCGGCCACGCTGTCCAGGCTCCCCTCCAGGGCAAGCAGACCATTTTTTCGTGCCGTATGACTCCACTCCACCAATTGCTCGATCAAAGGTTGCGGATCAATAGCCGGCGCCTTCAGCACCCAGGGTAACATCTTGAGCGAGCGAACGAAGACCGGCAATTTGTACTGGATCATCACGGCACCTGTCGTCCCGCCAATGACTATGCAGAAGGCCGTGACTTGGATGATGGAGGCAAGATTCCCGCCGTCGAGAAACTGCCCGAACAGGATCCCACCGATGGCAACCAGCACACCAATGATGGTAAGAAAATCCATCACGCCTCCTCACCCCAGTCGATGAGCGACGAACGCAGGCGCAAGACGGCCTGGCGCAGGATCTGGGACACCCGCGACTCGGTGAGATCCAAGACCTTGCCGATCTCCCGCAAGGTCAGATCTTCCTGGTAGTAGAGCGCCATGACCAGCCGTTCCCGCTCCGGCAAACGAGTAATCGCATGCTCCAGATCGCGCTGAAAGTGCTGGGCGCTCAGAATCTCGGGGAGATCTTCGCCGTCATCGCGCAAATACTGCGCCACAAAGCTCTCATTGTCGCTGGATAAATCCTCCAGATACAGTAACTGTCCGCCGCCATCGCGCAGGGCTTCCTGATACTCTTTCAGGGTCCAACCCAGATCTTCGGCCAGTTCTTCCTCACTCGCCGCGCGTCCGAGGCGCTGCTCCAGGCGCGCCATCCCTTTGGCAATTTTCTGCTCCCGCTGGCGCGCGCGCCGAGGCAACCAGTCCTGCTCGCGTAGCTCATCCAGCATCGCCCCGCGAATACGGATCGCGGCGTAACTCTGGAATGCCGTATCGTTGGCACTGCCCTCTTTTTGCTCCAGGGCATCGAGCAGACCCATCAGACCCGCCTGTACCAGATCTCCGAGATCGACGCTGGGAGGCAGCCGCACCAGCAGCCGCTGCGCAATCCGCTGCACTAGGGGCAGGTACTCTGCCACCTGCGCGCTACGCGTTGCACTGTCGACGATGGGGTCTAGCATTCACGGATGTCCGGCGGGGCCTTCCTCGAGCAAAAGGCGGGAGGAAAACAGATTTGCTGACGTTCCCGTCATCTGGGTAGGACTCTGCCAGGCGAGGATGGAATCAGCAAGGACACGAAAGGCTTTCGCCGCGCCACTATCGGGAAAACGCAGCAGGAGCGGCTGTTGGGTGCGCACTGCGCTGCGCAGGTACTGGTCCATAGGGATCGTTCCGGCGTGCCGCAGTTGGATTTCCAGGTACTGCCGTGCGACCGCGGCAAGGCGCGAGAAGAGCTTTTCGCCCTCGGTAGCGTCACGGACCATATTGGTAACCACCGAAAAATCCCGCAAACCGTAGTCTCGGCGTAACACCTTCATGAAGGCATAAGCGTCGGTGATGGATGCCGGCTCGTTGGTGACAACGACGAGCACGTGGTCAGCGGCCCGGGAAAAGCGTAAAACGTCTGGCCCGATCCCCGCAGCAAGGTCCAGGATCAGGTAATCGTAGCTTCGCTCCAGGGCAGCAAGGGCATCGAGCAGGCCGGACTGTTGTCGGACATCCAGATTGGCCATGTCCGCGATACCGCTGGCAGCAGGCAGCACTTCGATCCCCTCAGGACCCGAAAGGATGATCTCTGCTAGGGTCTTTTCTCCGGCCAGAACATGGGCAAGGTGATAACGCGGACTCAATCCCAGGAGGACATCCACATTACCCAGCCCAAGATCGGCGTCGAAGAGGATCGTGCGCTTTCTGCGCGCCGCAAACGCCAGCGCAAGATTGACGGCGAGGTTGCTCTTGCCAACCCCGCCCTTGCCACTGGCGATCGCCAAAACCCTGGCTGCCCCGCCCTGCATCCGCCGCAATCCGTCCGCCTGATCTCCGTAGTCTTGCATCGCCATCGGTGGCTCCATTATCTCACGCTTTATGATACCGACTGTTGCCACCGGCGGCGAGGGCGCCCGTAGCCAGCCCCATAGCATCCGCGAGGAAATCCCAAGCAACGGGCTGAATATCCTCAGGGACCTTTTGCCCATGACTAAGATAGGCGAGAGGCAGTTTTCTTGCCGCCAGCCACTCCAGCACCGCGCCACAGGCGGGTGCCTCGTCGAGCTTGCTCAGTATTGCTGCCGTGAGAGAGAGCTTGGCGTAGGGCTGCAATACCTGATCGAGACTCTGCTGGGCGAGACTTGCGGGTAGCAACAGCAAACGTCGCAGATTGTCGCCCAGCGCATCGAGCCACTGCAGTTGCTCGTTGAGACGCTCGTCACGCGGGCTGAGGCCCATGGTGTCGATGAAAATCCAGCGCCTGCCCTGATGCTTCTGCAGAGCGGACAAGAGATCCTGCGGGCCGCGCAAGACCTCTACCGGCACCCCGAGGATCTTTGCGTAGATGTTCAGCTGCTCCACCCCCGCAATTCGGTAGGTATCACTGGTGAACAGGGCGACCGTCTCCGGACCATAGCGCAAGACCTGCTGCGCAGCGAGCTTGGCCACACTGGTTGTCTTGCCCGCCCCGGTCGGGCCAAGCAGCGCAATGATGCCGGCATCACCCAGGGGATCGTCCAACGCTCCGATCTGCTCCTGCAGGACATGAATCATACCTTCGCGCGCTCCCCACTCTGCCGCCGCACGGTCCAGCTGCGACAACAGCGCTGCGTGGAAACCTAGATCCTGCAAACGCGTCCGATCGAGAGCAGGAGGCGCCACACTATCAGCGACGGGCTGACGGCCCCAGCGCTTCTCGACGAGGGCACGCAATGCTTGCAATTCTTGCCGGACTGGTTCCGGTTTCTGCATTGCTCTCGTCTCTGTCTCCGTCTGATCAGTCGCGGCCTGATCAATGACCGGCTTCTGCGGCTTGGCGGTGGTGGCGGCCATCAGCTCCGACTCATCAAAATCGATGGCGGCGACGATCTCCACCCCATCGACGAGATTGCGATTGGAGAGTATGACGGCGTCTGGCCCCAGGGCCTGTCGTATTTGTGTCAGGACCTCGCGCGTCGTGCCACCTTGGAATCTGCGCATCTTCATCGTCCATTCATCCTTTCAGAGCCATCAAGCGCCTAGGGTACCGACCACTCGGATGCGCTTGTTATCGGGAATCTCGCCATAAGAAAGCACCCGCAGGCGTGGCGCCGAGCGGGCCAGGAAGCGAGCCAGGAAAGCGCGCAAGGGTCCCATGGCCAAAAGCACCGGCTGCATACCATTCGCCTCCATCTGTTGCATCAACGTCCCCGCCTTTTCCAATACCTTCTGCGCCAAGCCCGGTTCGATCTGGTCACCCTGACCATGATCGCTACTATTGCGAAGACTATCTTGCAATAACTGTTCCAGCGTTGCGTCAAGAACCGCTACCGGCAGCTCGTTCTGCCCCGCAAACAGGTTCTGCACAATGTAAGGACCAAGGGCCTGACGAACGGCGGCGGTCAAGGCGTCGACATCCTGACTCTCGGCGGCGTGTTCCGCCAAGGTTTCGACGATCGTCCGCAAGTCGCGGATCGGCACAGATTCCCGTAGCAGGTTCTGCAGGATCTTCTTGAACCTGTCGACCGAGAGGAGTTTGGGAATGACATCTTCAACCAGTTTGGGGGAACGAACGGCCAGATGGGAGAGCAGCCCCTCGACTTCCTCGCGCCCCAAGAGCTCGGCCGCCCGCTGCTGCAGCACCTGATGCAGATGGGTGGCGATCACGGTGGCTGGGTCAACAACGGTGTAGCCCAGAGCCACCGCCTTATCACGGCTCTGGGCGTCGATCCACACCGCTGGCAAGCCAAAACTCGGGTCACGGGTGGGCGTGCCCTCGAGGGGGCCGAGCACATTACCTGGGTCGATGGCGAGAAGCAGATCCGGCAGGACCTCACCGCTCGCTACCTCCACTCCACGGATAGTGATGCGATACAAGGTCGGGCGCAATTCGAGGTTATCACGCACATGTACCGCCGGCACGAGAAAGCCGAAGTCCTGCGCATATTTTTTGCGCACCCCGCGAATACGCGCCAGTAATTCGCCGCCACTTCCCTTGTCGACCAACGGAATCAGGCGGTAGCCCAGCTCCAGGCCGAGGGGGTCGACCGGTTCGACGCTATCCCAATTGACCTCCTCCGGCTCGCTTGCCGAGGGCGGCGGACTCTCCACTTCCTTGGGGCGCTGGCGCCGCCGCCACCACGCGTAGCCGCCGAGGACCAGCGCGGCACCGAGGAAGGGAATATGCGGCATACCGGGAATGAGCCCGAGCAGAGCAAAGATGATGGCTACGACGATCAGTGCCTCATCATTGCGCAGCAGTTCGCCCAGCAGTTGGCGGCCCAAGTCAGTGCCGGTATTGACGGTACTGACGACAATGCCAGCAGCGATCGAAATGACCAGGGCCGGAATCTGCGCCACGAGGGCATCGCCGATACTGAGCAGGGTATAGTCATGCGCGGCGGTGCTCAGCGACAGCCCATGCTGCCAGACGCCGATAATCAGGCCACCGATGAGGTTGATGAACAAAATCAGGATGGCAGCGATGGCATCACCACGCACGAATTTACTGGCACCATCCATAGCACCGAAGAAATCTGCCTCCTGGGCAATCTCCTGGCGTCGCCGTTGCGCCTCTTGCTGATCGATTAGGCCGGCGTTGAGGTCCGCGTCGATGGCCATTTGCTTGCCCGGCATGGCGTCCAGGGTAAAGCGGGCGCTCACTTCCGCGATACGCCCGGCACCCTTGGTAATCACCACGAAGTTGATGATGACCAGGATGGCGAAAACGATAATACCAACGGCGTAATCGCCCCCTACAACAAACTGGCCAAAAGATTCGATGACGACACCAGCGGCGCCCGTACCATTCTGCCCGTGCAGCAGAATAATCCGGGCCGCAGCGACATTCAGGGACAGGCGCAGCAGGGTCGTCAATAACAATGCCGTGGGAAAGGCAGAGAACTCCAGGGGCTTGGTCATGTAGAGACTGACCAGCAGGATGATCAGGCCCAGGCTGATGTTAAAGGTGAAAAAGATATCGAGGAGAAAGGTCGGCAGGGGAATGATCAGCATCGCCAGGATCATGATCACCAGGATTGGCGCTGCCAGGGTGTGCCAGTTGATCCGGCGCAGTAAGCGCAGAATGCCATCCATCACTTATTTCCCTCCCTGATCGAGTTCGGCCGGGACTGACCATTGCTGCGGCAGTTCGGGCATCTTCCCAGGACGGGCGACCCGTAGCTGATAGAGATAGGCCAACAGTTCGGCCACTGCCCGGTAGAGGGTGGCCGGGATCTGCTGCTCCAACTCCACGTGGTGATACAAGGCACGCGCCAAGGGTGGCGCCTCGACCAGGGGGATCCCATGCGCGCGTGCAATTTCCCGGATTTTTGCCGCCACGACATCGGCGCCCTTGGCGAGCAGGACCGGCGCAACGTCCTTACCCTCCTCGTAGCGGAGAGCTACCGCAAAGTGGGTGGGGTTGGTGACCACCACACTGGCCTTGGGTACCGCCGCCATCATGCGACGCCGCGCCATCTTCCGTTGCAGGCTACGGATCCTGCGCTTGACCTCGGGATTGCCCTCCTGCTCTTTCATCTCGTCCTTGACCTCTTGTTCGGTCATTTTGAGTTTTTCGTTGTAGGACCAAAGCTGAAATGGCACATCAAAGGCTACGATGAGCAGGGTACTGCCGGCCATGAAGACAAAGAGCAGGCCAAGCATGGCGAAGAGATGATGAATGGCAATCTGCGGGCTCTCGTGAATCAACCCTAGTAGGGCGCGACGCTGCGCGTAGACCAGGGTCACGCCAATGCCGCCAATCACCAGTGCCTTGAGCAGCGCCTTGACGAGCTCCAGCAGTGCATGCTTGGAAACCATACGTTGCAGCCCCGTCAGCGGATTGAGATGGGAAAAATCAGGCACCAAAGCCTTGCCACTGAAGTTCCAGCCCCCCAGGACCATCCCGGAAAAGAGCACGACCAGCACCAGAATCAACAAAAACGGCAGCAGCCATTCCAGGGCAAAGGTGGTCATCTGTACCAGTTGTCGCAACATGTCCCGTTCGTTCAGCATCACCGCGGGCGACAAGTGCAATCCGGCCCGCAGAAAGTCGCTACTGGCAGAGGACAAACGGGCCCCAAAAAAGTAAAACAGTGCCGCCGCTGCGAGCAAAATCGCACTGGTGGAAAGCTCGCGGGAGCGCGGCACCTGCCCTTTCCGCCGCGCCTCCTCGATACGTTTTCCAGTCGGCTGTTGGTTGCGCTCCTGCCCGCTCTCTTCGGCCATCGTTCAACCTCGCGCCGCTCGTAGCAATACCTGACCGCTGAGGTGCAAAGAGATCTGCAGCAGTTGTCGCACCAGCATCTGCATGGCCGGCATCAACAAAGCCAGGGCAATAAATCCCACGACAATCAACAACGGAAAACCGATGACAAAGAGATTGAGCTGTGGTGCCAGCTTGCTCAACACCCCCAAAGCGATATTGATCAACAACAGCGCCCCCAGCACCGGCGCCGCAATTGCCAGCCCCAGGGAAAAAACCATAGCGCCCGCCGCTGCCAGGCTGTGCCAGGCATCTGCGTGGAGAACGATCTGATCACTTACCGGAAAAATCGTGAAACTGCGATCAAGCACCACCAGCGTCAGCAATTGCCCATTCAGGGCCATGAAAAGCAACAGAACAACAAGATTCAAAAAATTGGAGAGAGTGGGGATCTCCACACCCGTCTGCGGATCAAAGAAGGTACTGAAGCCGAGCCCCATCTGCAGACTGATGACCGATCCGGCAAACTGTACTGCACTGAAAATCAGGGTCACGGCAAAGCCAATACTGACACCGATAAGGATCTGTTCGATCAGCAAGAGTAATCCCCCGCCGCTCAAAAAATCCACTGGCGGCATGGCCGGCAAGGCCGGCGCCAGCGCCACACTGAGCAGCACTGCCAGACCAACCCGTACCTGTATGGGGATTTGTGTCGCACTGAATACCGGCGCGGTGCTGAGAAAGGCCAGAATCCGCACGAAAGGCCAGAAAAAAGCGCCGATCCAGTGTTCTATCTGCAGGCTGCTGATGCTGATCATTGGCTGATCAATTGCGGAATCTGCTGAAACAGATGGGTGGTGTAGCTCATCATCAGTTGCAGCATCCACGGTCCAGCGATCACCCCCACGAGGGCAAGCACAAGGACCTTGGGGACAAAGCTCAGAGTCATTTCATTGATTTGTGTTGCTGCCTGAAAAATGCTCACCAATACCCCGACCACCAGGGCGACGCCAAGAAGGGGGAGAGACAGCCAGAGTGCAGTCCAGATCGCATGCTCAGCCACGGTAATGACACTACCCGGACTCATTTTCGCCTCCTTCCTAGTGCACGAAACTTTGTACCAAGGAACCAATGACCAGATCCCAGCCATTGACCAGAACAAACAGCATCAATTTGAAGGGAAATGACACGGTCACCGGCGATAACATCATCATTCCCAAAGACATCAATACTGCTGCCACCACCAGATCAATGATGACGAAAGGGATAAAAATTAGGAACCCGATCTGAAAGCCTGTTTTGAGTTCCGAGGTAATGAATGCCGGAATCAGCAGATCCATAGGCGTATCGTCCGGCGCGCGCAATTGCTTATGACCGGACAATTTGACAAACAATGCCAAATCATCCGGACGCGTTTGTGCCAGCATGAAAGTGCGCAGCGGGCCTTCGGAACGGTCCATCGCTTGATCCAGACTGATCTGATTATTGGCCAGCGGCTGCAAGGCCTCGGTATTCAGCTTTTGAAACACCGGCGCCATCACAAAAAAGGTCAGGAACAGCGCCAGCCCCACCATCACCTGGGAAGGTGGCATCTGGGTGGAGCCCAGGGCCTGTTTGAGCAGTGAAAGTACGATGATGATGCGGGTAAAGGCCGTCATCATGAGCAGCATCGCGGGCAAGAACACCAGCACCGACATGAAAAGCAGCGTCTGGATGCTCAGACTGTAGTCGGTACCCCCGCCGGCGGTGGGCGTCGCCGTCACCCCCGGCAGTCCCGCTGCCAGGACAGGGCTGCTTAGGAGGAAGAGCCCTCCGAAGAGGAGCCCGCTGCTGAGGAGGACCGCTTTTCCCCTGCGGATCTTGCTTGCTGATTTTGCCATTGCTCTTGCTTACGCCTCTCCATTGCTTGCCGCAGCCAGCCGGAAAAGGCCGGACTGCCGGAATCCACGGGCAGCGCTTCTGGGAGGGTATGCAGGAGGGTGATCCCGGCCGGCGTCGCTCCCAGCAGTAACTGCTGCTTGCCGACCTCCACAAGCAAGAGGCGTTCCCGCGTGCCGAGGGGGAGCGATGCCAAGATCCGCATAGGGCTACCCGAGACACCGGCAGCGCCAGGTTGCAGACGACGAAAGAGCCAGATCAAGGCTAAAAATATCAGTAATACGAGGAGTAGGGCGGCGATCAGGCGCAGGATTGCCCAAGGTGAAAAGACTGCTGGACCCGTCTGCGCAGCAAACGCAGGGAGCGGGGTGAGCAGCAGAAGAAGAAGCAGATGACGGAGTCTTGACAGTTGCAACGACGAATCCTTGACAGGGCGCGACTGCTTCAACGGAGCTTCTTCGCGCGCTCGGCGGGACTGATGATATCGGTCAGCCGGATGCCAAACTTATCATTGACCAAGACCACCTCGCCCTGGGCAATCAGATAGCCGTTCACCAGGACATCCATGGGCTCCCCGGCAAGGCGTTCCAACTCTACCACCGATCCCTGCGCCAACTGCAGGAGATTGCGGATCTGAATCTTGGTGCGCCCGAGTTCGACGGAAAGCGTGACGGGAATGTCGAGAATCATATCGAGGTTAGCGACTTTTTCCGCAGTACCTGCATCCTGCAAAGAAGGCATTGAGACCGGTGATGCTACAGCGGGATCTGTAGCCGTTTTTTTGCCAGTATCTGCCCCCTGGTCAACCGCCGCTTCGCCCGACGTAGGCGCCGCCCCAGCTTGCTCTGCCAAGGCCGCCGACCAATCTGCCATGATGTCGTCAGCAGCACTCTGACCCGAGCTATCCTTCTCGTTTTCGGCCATCTTTATTCCTCCCACGCCGCCATGGCGCTCAAGCCTTCTGCTGTTTCCGGTGTCAGGCCATGATCGAACTGAATGGCATACTTTTCACCATGCACACCGTAACGACCGGAAAACACGGGAATACCTTCCACCCGGGCCACTAGCTGTTCGGGCATATCAATCGGAATCACGTCACCGTCACGCAATTGCAGGATCTGTCCCAACGTCAAGTTTTTGCGAATGAATTCAACCTGCAAAGTTAGCTCGGCTTCCTGCAATTCGCTGTTGAGCGATTGAATCCAGCGTTTATCGACCTCCGAGCGGTCCGCCATGGTACCTGCGGTTAGCTGGTCACGCACCGGCTCTACCATCCCGTAGGGCAAACATACCTGCAGAGATCCGGAACCGGATTCGAGCTCCACATGAAACTCCGTGGTAATCACCACCTCCGTCGGGGTGGCAATATTGACAAATTGCGGATTCACTTCAGACCGCTGCAGCTCCGGCCCCAGATCGATGACCGGTTTCCATGCCGTCTTGAAGTCTTGCAGCGCCATCCCAAGAAGTTTGTTGATGATTCTGGACTCCAATGGAGTAAAGTCCCTCCCCTCGATACGCGCGTGAAAACGTCCGTCCCCACCAAAATAATTATCGATGACAGAAAATATCAGGCGTGGATCAAAGACAAAAAGACAACTGCCGCGCAAGGGCTTCAAGGAAACGATATTGATATTGCTGGGCACCACCAGACTGCGAATGAACTCACTGTATTTCACCAGCTTCACTGTACCGATGGAAATCTCGGCACTGCGACGCAGGAAATTAAATAAACTGACCCGCCACAGTCGGGCAAAACGCTCGTTCATCACCTCCAGGGTGGGCATGCGCCCCCGTACGATGCGATCCTGGTTGGCCAGATCGTAGGGACGTATTCCGCCTTCCTCTGGCACATCCTCCGGGGACAGGTCGACCTCGCCCTCATTCATACCCTGGAAGAGCGCGTCCACCTCGTCCTGACTCAAGATTTGCTGACTCATACGCGAGCGCCTACACGAAAGTGCTCAACAAGCCCTGATGCGTCATCAGCGCCCGCGGCGCGGACAGCACAGGCGCGACGGCACCCGTCGAGCCGTCATCGGCATCGCTGGCTGCGCGCTCATTGCGCCGCTCGCCCGCGCTACCTGACCAACCGGAACCCACACTTGCCTGACCGAGATTCAGGCCCATGGCGGCAAAATTTTGTTGCAGTTGCGGTACCGCTGCCGAGATCGCCGCCCGAACGTCGGCATGAGCCGATAAAAACACCGCCGAGGCCTGTCCGTTCTGCCCCAGTTCCAACTGTACCACCAGGGGGCCGAGGTGTTCTGGATGAAGGTGAATGACGGCCTGCTGCACCCCGCCCTGGGCCATCCATTGTACCCCCTGGGCAAGCGCCTGCCCCCAGGCAGGCTGCTCCTGCAGCGATGGCGAAAGCTGCACCTGCGCCGGAGCCACTGCGCTTCCTGCGAGCTGGGGCATCTGCAGGATGCCAAAAAGGGAGTTGCTGCCAGACGGGGCGCTACTCGTCAGATCTACTTTCGACTTTGCCACTTCCGCTATACCCGTCGTTGTGCCCGTCAAGGAATCCGTCGCCAGCGCCGGTCGAAATAGCTCGCTGGCAGTGGCAATATCGCTCGGAGTCGATCCCGAGGAGGCCTGATGGGAACGCAGGATGCCGTTGCTCAGTAGGTCATGGGGCAATCGACCGCTCTGCGTACTCTTGACCT